>JALWEK010000080.1 GCA_027014185.1 Aquificaceae bacterium | reverse complement strand
ACTCGAGTCGGAGGCTATGCTTATGGGGAAGGGGGTCTCCTACTGCGCTGTATGTGATGGGGCCTTTTACAAGGACATGGACGTGGTCGTGGTTGGAGGCGGGGACTCCGCGATGGAGGAGGCGCTCCACCTGACCCATCACGCCAGGAGCGTGACCGTAATCCACAGGAGGGACAAGCTCAGAGCCTCAAAGATAATGCAGGAGAGGGCTTTCGAAAACCCCAAGATAAACTTCGTCTGGAACAGTGTGGTGGAGGAGATATACGACGTAAGCCAGGGGAAGGTTACGGGAGTGCTCATAAAGAATGTGAAAACGGGAGAGCTGAAGGAGATCAAGTGCGACGGGGTATTCATAGCTATAGGGCACGAGCCCAACACGGATGTCTTCGTTGGACAGCTCGAGCTCGACTCCCATGGCTACATAAAGACCCACGACTTCGTGAAGACGTCCGTCGAAGGGGTGTTCGCCGCCGGGGATGTTCACGATAAAAGGTTCAGGCAGGCCATAACGGCCTCCGCATTCGGATGTATGGCCGCCCTGGAATGCGAGAGGTACCTGTCTGAAAAGGGGATAGTCTAAGATACTACCTGCCCGTCCTTCAGGTGAACGGTCCTATGGAAGAACTTGACCAGATCCGGGTTGTGGGTGGCAACAACGAAGGTTATACCCTTTTTCTCGTTTAACTCCCTGAAGAGCTGGAATATCTTTCTCCCCTCCTCCCAGTCTATGTTTCCCGTAGGCTCGTCGGCTAGGATCAGGTCTGGCTCGCTTATCAGCGCCCTACCTATCGCGACCCTCTGCTGCTCGCCTCCCGAAAGCTGATACGGTTTGTGCCTTAGCCTGTGGGAGAGTCTCAGAAAGTCCAGTATCTCGAGGGCCTTCTCCTCAGCGTTCCCTATCCCCAAGAGGTCGGCTATTATCAGCAAGTTTTCCAGGACGTTGAAGTCCTCAAGGAGGTAGTAAAACTGGAATATGTAAGCCACCCTTCCCTTCCTGAACTGGGTAAGCTCGTCCTCGCTCATGGAGGATACCCTCTCTCCAAAGAGGAGGACGTCCCCGTCGGTGGGCTTGTCGAGGCCCCCCACTATGTGAAGAAATGTGCTCTTGCCAGATCCCGAAGGGCCCATTATACCCACGAACTCTCCCCTCCTGACGCTCACGTTCACGCCCTTTAGTGCCTTCGTTCCGTCTGGATACACCTTCCAGAGGTTCTCCGCCCTGATTATCTCCCTCATCACTCGTTCCTCAGTATGTTCACTATGTTCTCCTTCGAGGCCCTCACCGCAGGGATCAGCGAGGAGATGAAGGAAAGCGCGAGTGTTCCAGCGAAGGTGGCGATAAGATCGAGCGTTTTTATGTGGACCGGGATGTAGCTCATCATATAGACCTCTTCCGGAACCCTTATCAGCTTGTATTCGTTTATGAAGTAGGCTATCAGGAAAGATGTTACTATCCCGGCCAGGGCTCCGAGGAAGCCTATGGTGAGGCCTACCGATACGAATATTCTCCTTATACCGGAGCTCTCCATCCCGAAGGTCTTTAGAACAGCTATGTCCCTTATCTTCTCCTTGGCTTTCACAAAGAGGAGGCTGGTAATGTTGAAGGAGGCCACGAAGACCATGAGAAGGAGTATCAGGAAGAGGGCGAGCTTCTCGAGCTGGAGGGCGTTAAAGAGGGGTTTGTTGAGATCTATCCAAGATCTGACGATGTATAGGTTGCTCCTCAGGGCCTTTTCGACCTCTTCCTTTACCTCCTGCGCCCTGTAAGGGTCGCGGATGTATATCTCCGCCCCCTCGAACTTAAAACCTCTCCGGAAGAACTTTCTTGCCTCCCTCTCCTTCATAAATACGATCACGAAGTCCCTGTCGTAGGCTCCCGTTTCGAATATACCCCCTATCCTGACCTCCTTGGTCTTAGGGATGAACCCTGTGGGGGTCCTTATCCCCGTCGGAAAGACGAGAACAGCCGTCTCCCCCACCCTGACTCCGAGAACGTCTGCTACCCCCTTCCCGATCACGAGGTCCTCGAGCTTCCCCTTTACCAGGTACTTTCCTATGAGGTCCTTAAAGGCCCTGTCTCTGTAATCCACAGCCTTGACGGTGATCGGCTGAAGCCTCTCCTCCTTCGCCAGTATGGCGCTGTATAGGGTAAAGGGAAGGACCTCCTTTACCTCGGGTATTCCCCTTACCCTCTCCTCTATCTCTTTCGGATCCGCGTCCCCGACCGCACTGACTATTAAATGGGGTGCGCTGGCGAGTATCTTCTCCTTAAGGGAGTCCTGAAAGCCGGTGAAGACCCCGAGGGTGAGCAGGATCGCGCACACGCTCAGGAAGACCCCGAAAAAGGAGATCAGCGTTATAAGGAGGGTGCTCCCCTTTACAGAGATCAGATACCTTAAGGCTATGCGCAGATGGAGGCTCATCCAACGAACCTCAGGGACTGGACTATCTCCCTCTGCCTGTTGATGACGTACTTCCTTATCTTGCCGAGTTCTTCTTTAGGAAAGTCCACCTCGAAACCGAGCCTGACGTAAACGTCCTTCCCGAGACCTACCACGTTCTTCAGCCTTCCCTTCCCCTTTGCCGTGTGGTCTTCGGGCAGATGGACCCTTATCAAAAACTCTACGTACTCATCCTCCTTCAGATCTTCGAGCCTGCTCTTGAGGAACTCTATAAACTCCTTGTGTTCTTTTGCATCGAGCTGTATTCCTATACCCGTCTCGCTCACATCCCTTGCGTTCAGAGTTATCTTTTTGCTGTCGAACTCGAGCTCTACCAGAACCGGCTTGTTCTCGTCAGGTTCAACCCTTACAGATCTCCTCTTTATGAACTCAGGGGGTTCAACGAAGTTCTCTACGGTAAGGACCAGCTCCTTTCCAAGGTTGCTGAAGACCTGTGTCTGTGCGTACTCCTTGGGGGAGAGCTTCACATAGACGGGCTCGAGGGTAGAGAAGGCCGCCTTGATGTGGGTCTTGCCCCAGTCAAAGCCGAGCAGTCTTCCCTCGTTATCCACCCAGTTGAGCTTCAGGCTCGCTTTAACGGGTATCTCCTTGTACTTGGCTATTATGTCGTAGTGTCTTCCCACCTGAAAGATCTCGGAAACCCTTATCTTATCCATGAGTTCCAAATAGTATATACGAGCTTGGAAAGCTTGACAGGGAAAAGCCCGGGATATATAATACTTCACTGTCTCGCTGGGCAGCCCCCATCGTCTAGCCTGGCCTAGGACGCCGGCCTTTCACGCCGGAAACGCGGGTTCAAATCCCGCTGGGGGTGCCACTCTCCTTCCCAAATGTAAACACGATTTACATCCTGTAAAATCCCTTAACATCCCAGTTCAAATCCCTATAACATCGAGGTTTTCCCAAAAGTCCGCTCTGCGTGTGATGTAAAAATTTTTAACAGAAAGGGAAAACCCAAGAATTCTGCCTGTTCCCTAATCCTTGGTGTTCAACTGTTTTCCGTGTTTGGCACGCTACTTGCACCAATTGAAATCAGAATGAAAAAGTTAGCCTTGCTGACCTTCTTGCTCTTGGCGGTAGGGATCGCTCATCCCTCCGAGGAGGGTATAAGGGGGGATGACCTGCTGGGCGGGGACTACGTTTCCGACCCAGTTCTAGACAGCATCTTTGCCGGATCTGAGGAGAGGCTATTTACAACGACCGACTCGAAGATAATCCTCTGGGACGAGGCGAGGAATTACAGCAGAAGCATGAAAAGGCTTAGTATCGAAATTAGGCCAGAAAACCCATAGGAGGTGTAGATATGAGGAGAGGAGGTAAGCATATGGCTCCCGAGTAACGGGGTCTAAAAAGGGTTTAAAAGAGGCGCCGGAGCGCCTGAGAGAGCCTTTCTAACTCAAAAATTTAAAACACTTTAAGGAGGTGTCAATCATGAGTAAGAAGTTTCTGCTTTCTGCCATCTTCTCAGCCGGAGCGCTGAGCGCAGGAGCCGTTGCGGGAGACATGCAGGTCCTCAACGAGGAGGAGCTCGAGGAAGTTTCCGCCCAAGGTCTTCAAACTAT
>JALWEK010000079.1 GCA_027014185.1 Aquificaceae bacterium | reverse complement strand
AAATCTCTCTTACCGCTCTTGAAAAAGCTCTCGCCCAGCTCCGAAGGGCTTACTACACGCTTCTTGCTTACGAAAAGTCAGGAGGAACTCCGAAGTGTGAGTTCCCTTATGGCTATTGATATACTACCTATTTTGTGGTATAATTATACCAAATATGGGGGTTTAAAGGATGTGGTGGATAGCGGTTTTACTCGCTGTCCTGTTTTCCTGCGGAGGAGGTGGTGGAGGAAGAAGCGGAGGAGCATTCTATCCAGAACTCGGTATTTTCTTTCACACCTCGGAGCGTTCTGTTCCTTGCGGTGATGTCGTTTACGATTTTGAGCTGGTTGCGAGGTGTGTTTACAGGAATAGAGCAACCGGAGCTGTGGAGGTTCTTGATGTTCCTTCCGATTACCTGAGCTATCCCCCCACGTGTGTAGAAGATGGATACTTCAAGGTTTACAGGTATTTTGAGGTTCTGGGAGATCCTTCAAGCGGGTGCTTGAGTTTTAGCGATAGAGATTTTCTCGGAGCTTTGTGGATAGTCAGAGAAAGTTTGGGCTTTAGCTCCTCCTACTTCGGAGGAGATACCGTGAGCCTTGACCCCATAACGACCCTCGCTTCCTATCCATACCCTTGGTGGGGAAGTGACCTTACAAGCGGAGGAGAGGCAGAACGCAGGATGGACATCCTGTCTCAATACGCTGGTTTTTCTTCCTATCCCCCGATTCTTTCTTCTCTTGACCACGAAAGCTTTATGTCTCAGGTGAAGGCAAACCTCGGGCTTCCTCCGGACTCTGTTAAAGAGGTTCTTATGGATGCTCTTATGGAAAAAAGGCTTCAAGAAAGGTGGATTAGTTTCGGGGAATATTTTTCTTCTTTACCTGATACCTCCTCTCCTGTTCATGGTGTGAGCTTTAAGGCGAACGAGGAAAGTTCCTTTCCTCCTGTTTCTCCTGTCTGTGGTACGGGAGATACTGTTGCCTGTCCGAGCAACGACTCCTGCATAGCTACCGATAACACTTCCTTTCCCTGTTTCAGGTTCCACTCTGGCAAGTTTGCCCTCAAGCTTCACTATGACTTGTATAACGAGTCATTCTTTTACTGCTTCTCTGCCCTTGACGAAAGAACGGGGAAGTATTTCTTCGTGGGCAGGTGTGCAGGGCTTTATTTTGAGGTTCCTTCGCTCGGTCCAGGAGAGAGCGTTCGCTCCTACAACAGGCTATACTGCGAGGATGGGGGAACCTATCCTTTTACCGTGAAGTGCTACACCGAACTGACCACTACCTTGGGTAGAACCCTTGTAGTGAGTAACTACTTCACCTTTGACCTTGCGGGATACTAAGTGATCTTTCGTATGCTGACAGCTTCCTTGACCACGCCGATGATGCGTGTTTCAGGAGTAACGGGGATTGGGTCGTAGTCCGGGTTTTCAGGCACGAGGTAATATCGCTTCCCCTTTTTAACCAGTCTTTTGATGGTGTAATCGCCACCTTCTACTGAAGCCACTACTACCTTCCCTTCCAGGTCTTTAGGAGAAGCAAAGTAAACGGGTTGGACCACTGCATATTCTTGGTCTTTCAGGAGCGGGCTCATCGAGTCTCCTTCTATCCGAACGAGGAAAGTTCCCTCATATTCATGAGGCAAGAAAATGGACTCTTCTATATCCACTGGGGAAGGAGCAAAAGAAGGATAGCCAGCGGGCACTCTGGACAGCACCCTCCTGATATGGGCTCGTAAAGAGGACGAAGGGATAAAATGGAGGCTTGGCTCCAACGTCCAGTTTGTCCAGTTCGGGATAAAGGGGGAAAGTATCCGCTCTATCTTCTCCAGAACATCCTTCGGAGGTCGAACCTTTCCGCTCTCCCAGTACTGAATGGTTCTCTCAGAACGGTTAAGCAAATAAGCCATTTCCTTCTGTGTCAATCTTAAACTTTTGCGTATCCTTTTCAGCTTTTCACCAAAATTTTCTTGTTTACTTGCTTTCATATCCCAAACTCCTTGCAGGAAAGTAGGAAATTTTTCGCTTTTTCCCGAAATAGAGTGTATAATAGAAGTAAGGAGGGAAAGAACCATGGAGAAACATCCTGAAGCGTTCTATGCTGAGAACCTGTTTTTCTGGACCCTTAACAGGATTCCCGGTCTCTCCAAATACTATTTTTGCTGGAAACTTTCCGGTGAACGGAACCCCTCTGTACTCCTTTCCTTCCGTTCTCCCGATGACGCAGAACGCTTCATAGGTTTGCTGGATGCTTTCGCCGAACGGTTTGGTGACGAAACCTCTAATGCTCTTTTCGAACAGGGATGGGAGTCGTGGGGTGACAGACAGGTTCTTGTGGAGAAAGCCCTCCTCGACCGTTGTCTTGAAGCCCTTCTCGCATACTGTTCTGCCATTAGGCAGGGCGACGTGTGGTACCTGACCCTTCGGGGAGAGACGTATGCACTTACCCTTCATTTTTCCCCGCTGTTGGGTTCTTATTACCATCTGACTCCAGCGAACTGATGCCGAGAACTTCTCTAATGATGTCGGGGAAATACATACGTTCCAGGATGTCCTTGTAATAACGTTCCGCAAAGGTTCTGAACTGTTCGACTCCTTCCCCTTTTATCTTTCCTTTGTCGATCAGCGACATGAGCGCAAGAGGAACGATAGCGTAAACGAGAGATTTTTTTGCTCCCACGCTTCCAGTCAGTCTGAGAACTCTTCTCAGCTCTCCTTCACCCACCTTTTTCTTTTCCATTACTTCTTTTATTACTTCTTTTGCAAGAGGAGAGATCTCGTCTCCTTTCTCTTTTAGAAACTTCTCGAGCTTAGGTCTCCACTCAGCAAGCTCTTGTTCTATCAGGTTTCTTAGGGATCTATATGAGCATTCCTTCCACACCCTGCCTTCTTGACAGAGAGGTTTGGCGAAGGTCCCCCTTTCTATCCATTTCCTGACCAGCTCTCCAGCTTCTTTCCCATAGAGCAGGCTGACAAGCTGATATAGCTCTTCCTCTGAGGAAACCATCTTAAAGATCGACTGCGGGGGGACCAGAAACTTGGGAGCACTCAAGCGTGCCATGTCGTATATTTCCCTCGCAAACTTAAGCTTCTCCCTGGCTTTCCTGTTGTCCTCTTCGATGACCATGACTACTCACCTCCTCAAGTCTTCATACTAACTACGCCAACTCATACTATACTTAAACCACTACTTAAAAATTTTACAGTTTTTGTAAATTTTGTGCAAGTATTCTGTAAGAAGTCTGGTTCTTAAGTGCCAGAAAACTGGAAGTAGTCTTGCGTATTCCTTAGTAGTGTGGTATAATTAAGGTATGATGAAGGTGGTAGGTCTGGATGCGGGTCAGGGATGGTTCAAGGTAAGGACGCAGGTGGGAGAACAACCTGTTAGGAAGAAGTTTCCAACGATGGTTGAGCCTTACTCCCCTTCGGGGAGGGAAACCGAGGAAGATGTGATGGTAGAGGTGGGAGGGAAAACTTACAGGCTTTTCAGAAGAGGGAAAGCTGTCCAGGGAAGGGAGTTTTACTTCTCCCCCGAGTTCAAGGTGCTCTATCTTTACACGCTTGCTATGTTTTCCCACGCCCCGCTTTATGTTGTAACGGGACTTCCTCCTGCTTATGCCACGAAGGAAAACAGAGAAGCTCTCAGGGAAGCCCTTAGGGGGAAGTTCAAGTTCAGGGTTAAAGGAAGGGAGGTGGAGGTTGTGGTGGAGGATGTGGATGTAAGGATGCAGACGTGGGGAGGCGCCCTTTACCACTACCTCAAGCAGAGAGAGAGAAGGGAAATGCTTGCAATAGATATAGGATTCTACACCCTTGACGCTATGGAGTTCCTCTTTGATTATGCGAAACAGGATGTGGTTCCGGAGGTGAGCACTGCGAAGAGTTTCGAGAAAGGGGTAAAGCTTTTCCTTGAGTTTCTTTCGGAAGCTATTTACAGGAAACTACGGGAAAGGATAGAAGATTACCGGTTGCTTGAAAGAATAGCAGTTGAAGGAAAGTTCAGGGACATAAACTTGACAAAGGAGGTCAGGGAAGCGAGGAACCTTTACGTGGACGCTGTGATAGACGAGGTAGTGAGAGCTTTCAGAAACAACGTGTATAGATACGAAAACGTTCTTGTGATGGGAGGAGGGTCTTACATCTTCGACGTGGAAGTGAAGTTTGCGGATAGAAAGATACCGATTGTTAAGCTTGATGAGTTTGCTAATGCGGAGGGTTTTTACAGATGGGGGTTAAAAAGGATACCGGTGTAAGGATATGGCTCAGGAAAGAAGTGTATGAGAAGTATAAAGCTCTGAAACCGGAAGGGATGGGAGACAACCAATTTATGGTTTACCTTCTGAACCTCTACGAACAGGTGGGCAGGCATCAACTTGAAGAAGTGTGGAAGCTCTTTTCCCTGAAAGGGCTTTCGAGTTCGGACAACTCCCCCCCTTCTTCTCCTAAAAACGACAACGGATCTTTCTCTGCTCCGGAACCTGATCTCGACAGCTGGGATGTTTGACGCAGAACTATTGATTTTTTCCTCCTGTTGTGGTATAATTATACCGCACAGGAGGCAGAAATGATGGAGAAGATAGTTGTAGAGAGCGAGTATCATCTTGAGAGGATAGCGGAGGATGTGGGGAGGTGTGGGGAAGAAGTGAGAATAGAGATAAAGAGGAAAGTAAGGGATAGGGATGCTCTGATGAGGGCAGTTTTCAGGCTTCTCGGAAAAGAGCCCCCAAGATACACGAAAGAGCAAAAGGAGAGGAGAGAGATGTTCTGGGGACTGCTCAGGAGCATCCTGAAGGAGAAGGGGAAAAGCATAAGGGACGTCCCCGATGAGCTCCTGAGAAAAGGATACAGAGCCTGGAGATATGGAACCAAAGCCGATGTCCTAGAAGCTGTGAGTGAGATAGAGGAAAACCTCCCAGAGTAGTTCTCGGAACGGGGAGGGGAAGAGCGGGAGTGAGGAAGGAGTAGGGAAAGAGCTGGAGGGGCCAGAGCTATTCAAGAGCTTCTCTTACAACCTCATAAAGCTCCTGAACGCTCCAGCTCCAATCTTTTATTTTTATAAAACACCAGCTCTTCCCTATGAAAATCTCCAAACCTCCTTCCTCCTCTAAGGCGAAGACGAGATCCTTCACCTTCTCCCACTCTTCCTCAGTCTTTACTTCCTCTATTACCACCCCGTTCCTTCTCTTAGTTATTTCCATGCTTACACCTCCCAGAGTAGTTTTTGTATTTTTTATTATACGTAGTTGCTTGGTATTTTGTGCAATATATGGTATAATCTTGGTACAGCAATGCTCCAAAGGGGGATGTGTTATGAAGAAAGCGATAGCGGTTCTACTCGCCCTTGTTCTCGCTTCAGTAGGGTTCTCTCAACATCCTGCCAGCGAAAAGGAGGTCAAATGTCTCAAAGAAGCTTTTAGGCTTCTCTATATCGAAGCCTCCTATATGCCCATACTTGGAAAGGTCAGGAGGGACATATATACAGCTCTTATCTCAAGGGGGTATTCCTTCTGCGAAGCCCTTGGACTCATAACCAAGTTACAGGAAGCAGAGAAGAAACCATGAGGAAAAGATGGGGACGAAAATAGAGTGGACTAGCAAGAGCGGACTGGCTACATGGGGAGCGTCTTTCTTGGAAGCTGACCATAATCTTCGGTGCGCCCGAAGCTGGCAAGACCAAGAGGATTGAGGAAATGTTCTTGAGGGAGAAAGTGTAATGCTGGTATTCCACGCTGTTATGTCAGGGCCCGAGTTCAGAGCTATAAGGCTCTTTGACGACAGGGAACTGAATATGCTCATATCGGCTCACGTTCTTGAAACCGATGGGAGATGGAGAAAGAACCTTGACCTTATCCACGCAAAGAAAAATCTCCTCATGGCGGACTCGGGGATGATAGGGTTCGTGAAGAGACTCGGACATCAGGCTGTCCTTGATTATGCCCTAAATCCTAATAAGGTTCTTGGTATCCAGCTTCAGGTTGAGCCTGATGTGGTCGTCATGGCGGACCTCCTTCTCTTTCCCGATTTCCTTTCCCGTGCCGGGATAACGAAGGAAGAAGCGATTCCTATCAACAGAAGGAATGCCCTCTTCCTTGCGGAGAAAGACATCCCTCAGATAAAGCTCTTTGTTATCCAGGGCGATACCCCGGACGACTACCTTGAGTGTGTGGAGTGGTATGAGCGGGAAGGCTTCTTTTCCCTTGAAAACGCCTGGTTCGGTATAGGTTCGGTAGCTTTCCGTGAGCCTGTGGAGAGAAGAAAGGTAGTTCAGGCTATCATGGAGGAGCTCCCTTCCGGAGTGCACGTTCACGTCTTCGGTGTGGGGAGTCCGAAGTATCTGCTTGAGCTGAGAGATATGGGGGTTGCGAGTGCAGATAGTTCCTTTGCCTGTCTGACCGGGGCGTACTTCAGTTTTGTGGACGACAAGGGCGTCAGGAGAAGACTTAAGCTCAGGGAGAAGGATAAATACATGACCGCTTCCCTGATAGCATGGAACATGGCAACCGTGAACTTTCTCGTAGAGAACGGGAGCCTTACAGGTGTTCAGATGGAACTATTTGAGGAGGTAACATCATGAAGGTAGTGCTTTGCGAAAAACCCTCGGTAGCTCAGGACATAGCTAAAGCTTTCTCAAAGATCGAGAGGAAGGATGGGTACATAAAAGCGTGGGATAAAGAGCTTGGGGAGTTCTACATAACATGGTGCTTCGGACACCTGTTCGAGATAGATACGGAGAAGATAGCACCGAGGGAGGAGAAGCTCCCTTTCCCCGAGAGGTTCGAGTATCGCTTGAAGAAAGGAGCGGGAAAGCAGTTCAAGGTTATAAAGGAGCTCGTGAAGAAAGCTGAGGAAGTGTGGAACTTCGGAGATCCTGAGAGAGAAGGAGAGCTACTGATAAGACTTGTCCTTCTTCAGGCAGGGTGGAAGAAGTGGGACAGGACATACAGGATGTGGACCTCAAAAGCCCTAACTCCCGATGTGGTGAGGGAGGAGATAAAAGCTAAAAGACCTGCTAAGAATTACGACTCCGTTTACTGGGAAGCTTTAGCACGACAGCACTCTGACTGGTTGGTGGGGATACCCCTTTCGAGGGTTCTCATTCACAACCTCAAGGGAAGGTGGTCTGTGGGGAGAGTTCAGACTCCTACTCTTGCCCTCCTCGTCCAGAGGGAGGTGGAGATAAAGAACTTCAAACCCGAACCTTACGTCGTCATAAAGGGGGTGTTCAGCGATGGTAAGGAGGATTTTGAAGCTCTTCTCTGGAAGGAAGAGAGGGGTGGAGAAGATAGTGGAGCTGGAGGAGACGCTTCTTTGGAAAGCGATGAGGGAGATGAGGGAGGAGGAGAGAGGAAAGAAGGAGGGAGGATCTCCCCCCAGGAAGCCCAGAAGATACTTGAAGACCTCGGTCGTGTGAAGGAGGGAAAGGTAGAGTGGGTGGAGAAGAAGCTCAGAAAACAGCCCCCTCCTCTTCTTCACTCCCTCACCACCCTCCAGCAGGAAGCGTCCGGGCTCTACGGGTTCTCTGCACAGAAGACGCTCGACCTTGCACAGAAGCTCTATGAGAAGAAGCTTCTCTCCTATCCGAGAACCGAGTCCCAGCACCTCTCGGAGAAGGACAGAGATCTTGCTAAGAAAGTCCTCGCTAAGCTCGGGAAAAAGGAGCTCCTCTGGAAGGTCGATAAGGTGGGGAAGAGGGTCTTTGACGACTCGAAGCTCACAGACCACTTCGCCCTCATTCCCTTAGCTCCTCCCTCCTCAGACCTGAGCGGGGAGGAGAGGAGGATATACGACCTCGTGTGGAGGAGGTTTGTGGGAGCTTTCATGGACTACTACGAGTACGAGGAGACGAAGGTTAAGATCCGTGCGGGAGGGTACCTCTTCAGAGCTAAGGGGAGGAAAGTTGTGAAGCTCGGGTGGAAAGAGCTTTACGGGAAGGAAAAAGACATCCTCCTTCCACCCCTCTCTAAGGGACAGGTTCTTGAGCTCAAAGATGTCAAGAGCGAGAAGAAGCTTACTCAACCTCCTCCCAGATACACGGAGGGGAGCTTGATAAAGAAGATGAAGAAGCTGGGTCTGGGCACACCATCATCGAGAGCGTCCATACTGGAGTCTTTGAAGAGAAGAGGATATGCGTACGTTAAAGGAAAACAGCTCGTCCCTACCGAAAAGGGAATAGAGCTCGTGAAGAAGCTCCTCGAAAAAGAGCTTGCCTTGACCTCTCCCGAGATGACTGCGGAGTGGGAGAAAAAGCTCAGGGAGATAAGGGAGAGGAACAAGCAAAGGATAGGATATGAAGAGTTCGTGTCAGGGATAAAAGAGTTCGTTAGGGAGCAAGCGAGGGAGCTTGAGAAGGTGAGGGTGGAGGTGAAAGAACCCACTCCCTACCGCAGGAAGAACGGGAAGAAGAGGAAGAAGGTGTACAGGAAGAGGAGGTGGAGGAGGTAAGCGTGGTCATAGTATTTTAAAAAATCTCGATTATGATATATATCACCTCGGAATGGGAGCTTATGCGGATGGGAAAGGATGTGAAGGGTAGAATAGGAAGGACGCTTAAGGAGATAAGGGAGACCTTCGGATATTCTGTGGATGATGTTAGCAAAAAGCTGGGGGTGGGTACGGAGGATGTGGAAAGGGTTGAAAGGGGCGAGAACCCTCAAACTGCAAGGTTCCTCGATGTGGTTCAGAAGTACGCAAGAGTTTTCGGACTCAACCCTGTGTACCTCTTTGACGAGGACTTCAGGTATCCTAAGGTAAACTTCAGAGCAAAGTTTATAGGAACCCGGGAGAAGAAGAAGGTTCCGAGGATAATAGGTCTTGTGTATCTGGTCTCCGATTTCTACTACGACCTTACAGACGAAGATCTCCCCAAACTTCCCTACTACCCTGTCAGTGAAGAGCGTCTGTTCGTGAATGAGGGTAATGAAGTAGCAGTAGCTAAAGCCCTCAAGATTGTAAGGAGTTTGCGTGAAGATAACAACGTGGATACACTTGAGGACGCTCTGAATGTACTGAAGATATACGTTCTGGAGACTGATCTGGAAAAGCTTGATGGATTCAGTATATATGTTCCAGGAGTTACCATACCGGTTATAGTTGTGAACAGCAGGATCAATAGCGAATGCAGGAAGCGTTTTACTTTAGCGCACGAGCTCCTGCACCTTCTGAGCGACCGAAACAAGGATTTCCCACCTCTTGCGGAGGAAAAGTTCTTTGTTAAGGAGTTAAAAGATCCTGCTCTCAAAGGCAGGGAAATTTTAGCTAATAAATTCGCCCAGTACCTCTTGGTTCCCTTTGAGGATGTCCAGAAGTCGAAGTTTGACAAGAAATCAAAGGAGGAACTGATGAGGAAGTACTGCGTGAGCGAGGACGTCCTCGACCACATAGCGAGAGACCTGCACAAGAGAACAGAAAGCTACGGATTGAAGTGTGAGTGTAACAGACAAATTTCCTATCCGAGGTTTGCAAATCTGCTTGATAAGCTTTCGACTGAGATCAATTTCATCAAAGATAAGTTTTCTTCTTTAGTTTCCGCATGAGGTGGGGGATAGATTCCAATATATTTATACATTTGGATTTCCTTGGGAATAATAAGGGGATTAATCCTGATGATCTTGTGCTTGTCCTTCTGGAGTTCTGCGAAAATATAAGCGGGAATCTGAGCGAAGTCCATTACATAGACAAGCAGGTTGGGAATACGAAAATTGTACGCAGTTTGGTCTATAGCGGGCTTGTATCAGTAGGGAAGTTAGATGAACTCTACAGCGATGATGAGCTTTCTTCACAGCTCGAAGCCCTTGTGGGAGAGCTAAAGAGAGTAAGGAAGGATAATGAAGAATACTCAAGATATAGAGAGCTTAAGAAGTACTTGTCCCACTTCCAGAGCGAGGAGTTCGACATCTACGATATATGCTTTTTCTTAGCTCACAGAGACAACAGAATTGATCTTTCCCTCCTTTGTGATAAAGCTCTTTTTCTGCTCCTGATCACCTTCGGATACAAGAGCTATCTATGTAAAGAAAAACCCCTCAGCCCCCAATCCTTCTTAAGTTCTGCTAATTGCAGAGCTAAGCTTTGATTTCGAACTTAAGCTCCATCCTGCTCTTTCCTCTCTCCGCTATAAGCTTTATCGTGTTTCCTTCTTTCTTCCATTCCACAAGGGTGAAACTGTATGTCTCCAGGACAACAGAAACGTCCTTAGCAAGCTCTCTCATAATCCTTTCCGCTTTCAAGTATTCCTTCCTGTCCTCAAGATCGGGACCCATAATAGACAATGATACTTCTTAGGGACAAAACGGGAGCGGGGAGCTCCCGAACAAACTGATACAGGGGAGGGAGGATGGTTAAAATTATAACGATGCTTTTGAAGGGGAGGATAGAGAACGTAATAGCGCTGGGGGACGTGGAAGTTGATAAAAATAGCAGAGATCCGAACAAGGAAACGGAAGCGAGGGCTTTTGAAAACCTCAAGCACAACCTCAGGGGTGTAGCATCCATACTTTACTACAAACCCCTGCTTGTGCACGGGCGTCAGGTGAGGGAGCCCGATATTCTCTGGATACACCCTCACGTAGGAGTGCTCGTTATAGAGGTCAAAGCGTGGGATGCGGAGTTCTTTAAAGAGTGCAAGATAGGGGATGATGACAGGTTTGTCTGGAAGGGCAAAAGGTTTCCGGATCCTAACAAGGAAGCGAAGGACTTCGTGAACCTTATAATGGACCTCACGGGTAAAAAGGTTCCTGTGAGATACATGCTTTACTTTCCGAACCTAACCCCCTCCGAATATGAAAAGCTCCCGGAAGTATTCAAGAAAAAACTTCCCAGAGATCTCTGTCTTTTCAAGCATGAGAAGAACGTCCTTCTCAAGCTACTCTCTGCTTTTGAAGGGTATCAGAGGAAGATGCTCAAGGATCCCGTTACCGAAGAGGACTTTGAAGCTATAAGGAAGGCTCTGTTCCCCCACAAAACCATATCCAAGATGGATTTCTCCTTCACCGAGAAAGACATACCTATCCTTGACCTGTACCAGGAAAGCTTGCTCTACAACCTGAAGAGAGGATACAGAATACTCAGAGGAACCGCTGGATCAGGTAAGACAGTAGTCCTCATAGCGAAGGGTCTTCAGGAGAAGCTTTCCGATCCTTCGAAGAAGGTAATATTCGTTACCTACGCTAACTCCCTTGTGAGTGAGATAAAGAATTCTATAGACAACCTCATAAAGCTCAGAGGACTGCCCCTGAAAGTAGGAGACTTCGAGATAACTACAATCCACTCCCTTATGGGACGAATATACAGGAAGTATATAGGGGAAAGTAAAAATGTGGGAATTGAGAGGCTTGAAGAAGCTGTCATAGAATATGTGGGATCTAACCCCCTTAAAGAAGAGGACAAGTACGATGTCCTGCTCATAGATGAGTCTCAGGACTTTAAAAAGCACTTTTTCAAACTCATCAAAGCTCTGGAGAAAGAGGACAGCATAACGGTCTTCGGTGTTGATGAAACTCAGAGGATCTACGACTATGAGAAAGATGGGCAGGCTCCCTGGGTGTGGTCGAGTGTAGGGTACGATGCGAGAGGGAGGACCGATGTTCTCAAGAGGAGTTACAGAAACCCATCGAAGATATTCGGGATAGCGGTGGAGTTCCTTAAGAGAGATAGGGTTCTCGCTGAAAGACTGAAGGAGATAGAGCTTGAGGACGCATACTCGATAAGAACGGACGAGGGTTATGTAAAGATGTTCGTGGGCGACAACGAGTTTGAGCTTGTCGAGAGGATACTGAGGCACCTTGTAAGTAGAGGATACAAGGCAGGGGATGTTTTCATACTCTGCGCAACCTCAGAGCTTGTAGGGAGCTATGCAAAGACCGCAAGGCGTGTGCTCGGAAATGCGAGCGTTCGTTACTTTTCCTCCGTTTCCCCCAAGGGATTCAAAAAAGTCCCCCCGGATAAGCTTGTAGTAATGCCCTACAAGTCCGCTAAGGGACTGGAAAGACCTGTCGTCATAGTAACCGGGACACATATACTACCTTACAGGGAAAGCAAGCTTGTAGAGCAGAAGAGGCTCGACAGGAGAATCCTGTATGTAGCTCTCACACGTGCTCAAAAGGAGCTTTACATAACTGCTCGAAAGAGGGAGGGTTTTGCTGAAGAGCTTGAGGAGATAGTGAAGGAAAAATAAAAACCGCTCCCGAGGGAGCGGTTTAGCAGTTATAGGAGCTTTTGCACTTCCTTCAAGACATCTCCTATACGGAGCAGATCCACCTGTAAGTCGTAAATCTCGTTAGGTATGTCCGCTCTCTGTTCCTGTATCTTGGTCACCCCTTTATTCCAGTCGTTTTTTGCTTTTTCCAGCAGGGTGAGTGCGTGCTCGATAAGCTTTTTGGGGTTGTAGAACTCTTCTATAACAGCATCGACTATTTTGTTCTTCGGAGCTGTCAGGTCGAGCTCTTTCCTCCATTTGCAGTTCGGACAAACTACCTCGTGAATAAATACCTCTTCATCCTCCACCCATATATAGCTTTTCTCTTCTTCGTCTTCCACAAACTCGTCTTCCTCCGGGTTGTAGATGTAGTCTTTGTACTCCGGAACCCTGATCCTGACTTCCAGGGTCCTTCCGCACTCCAGACAAGTTGGTACCTTAACCCTCTCTTTCAACATCTCACCCCTCCTGTCGAACAGGAGAAGATCTCTTCGTAGTACTCCTTTGGTGGTTCGAAGTCAGGTTGGTCTGCGAAGCAGAAGAAGTGTCCTCCTTCATCGCACGTGAAGAGATAGACGTGCTC
>JALWEK010000078.1:3997-12868 GCA_027014185.1 Aquificaceae bacterium | reverse complement strand
GTTCATACTCCCTAAGGTTGAGAGGAGGGAAGACGAAGGGAAGTTTATACCCCCGGATCTCGCCCAGACCTACGACAAGATATGCGGTCTCTACGAGCTTCACGTACCGGTGAACTTCCAGAGGAGGACCGTGGAGGAGATAGACGCACGTAGGAAGTATCAGGTCACGATAGTTGCCGTTTACCACAGGAAAACGAGGCACAAGAACTTCGCCCCTCACAGGGAGGAGTTCATAGAACCCTCGGACGACATAGCCGTTATAGGCTGCCCCGATACGGTGGAGAGGTTCGCGAAGGAACTGGGGCTGATACTCAAGGACGAGCTCGAGGAGTTCGCGGATGACCTCTCGAACGTGAACGCGGGCCTGGTGGAGGGGATTATAACCCCGAGATCGGAGCTGGTTGGAAGGACCCTTAGGGAGGTTCACTTCAGGAGGAGATACGAGGTGAACCCCGTGGCTCTGGTTAGAAGGGGCGAGGTCATATACGCAGGGTTCTCGGATATGGAGCTGATGCCCGGCGATGCTTTGCTCTTGTTCGGAAAGTGGGACAAGCTCCTTGAGCTTAAGAACAGGAACGTCTTCGCCTTTTCGACAGAGATAAAGGGTGAGATAATGAGGCCTGAGAAGGCGAAGTGGGCCCTCTTTTGGTTCGGAGTAGCCCTCTTCATGATAGTTGCCCTGAACGTGAAGCTCTCGATAGCCCTGCTTACAGGTGCGCTCGGGATGATACTGACCAAGGTCCTGAGCGTGGACGAGGCCTACCAGTCGGTGGACTGGATGACCGTGTTCCTCCTAGCCGGGCTCCTCCCTCTGGGTATAGCCTTCCAGGAAACTGGGACCGCCGAGTTCCTCGCAAAGTCCATAGTTTCGAGCATAGAGAACCTCACGCCCTTCACGCTCTACCTACTGATAGCTCTCCTTACCTCCTTCTTCACCCTCGTGGTATCTAACGTGGGAGCTACGGTCCTTCTGGTTCCGCTCTCGGTGGACATGGCTATGGACATAGGGGCCGATCCGAGGCTAGCCGCCCTGGTGGTGGGAGTTTCGGCCTCCAACACCTTCGTCATACCTACCCATCAGGTCAACGCTTTGATAATGAGGCCAGGGGGTTACAGGACGATAGACTACGTTAAGGCGGGGGGAGGTATGACCGTACTCTTCATAATCGTTCTAATGGTAGGGCTTAGCCTCTTCTACTAGGCTATTTTCCAGAACTTTCTCTCCGTATTCTTTCAAAGTATCGATCAAGTTCCCAAGTCCCCATCTCCTCTCGGCGGAAACTATGACCGAGGGTCCCTCCACGAACGCCGTATGGGGTAGATGTCTGATCTCTTCCTCACTATCAACTATCCTGTCGGCCTTGTTCAGAACGTATATAACGGGCTTCTCATCCGCTCCAAGCTCCTTCAGGACCTCCTTGACCGTGTGGATATAGTCGAGCCATCTGTCGTCGGATATGTCCACCACGTGCAGTATGAGGTCCGCCTCGGTAACCTCTTCCAGAGTGGCCTTGAAGGACTCGATCAGCTCAGGCGGGAGCTTCTTTATAAAGCCCACGGTGTCTGTAAAGAGAAGCTTGAGCTCGGGTGAGATCACCCTCGAGGAGGTCTTCGTGTCGAGCGTGGCGAAGAGCATGTCCGCTACGAAGGTATCCCTTCCTGTGAGGGCCTTAAGGAGGGTTGACTTTCCGGCGTTCGTGTATCCCACGAGGGCCACCTTCACCACGTTGCCCTCAGCTCTCCTCTTCCTCTGGTGCCTCCTCATCCTCTTTATCTCTTCGAGTTCCTCCCTTATCTGGTAGATCCTCTTCTTTATCAACCTCCTCCTTATCTCCGCCTCCTGCTCACCGGGACCCCTCGTTCCTATACCACCCCCGAGCCTAGAGAGCTGTTTTCCCTTACCGTACAGCCTTGGAAGCTCGTGGGTTAGCCTCGCCAGCTCCACCTGGAGCTTGGCCTCCTTGCTTTTGGCCCTCCTGGAGAATATCTCTATTACCAGATCCGTCCTGTCCAGAACCGTCCTTCCCAGAAGCTTTTCCAGGTTCTTAACCTGGGATGGGGTGAGGAAGTCGTCGAATATAACTGCGTCGGCGCCCGTTCCCTTTGCAACCTCCTTCAGCTGATTCGCCTTTCCGGCTCCAACGAAGTACCTTACGTCAGGTTTGTTCCTCTTTTGGAGGACGTAGCCTACGCTTACACCACCCAGGGCCTCGACGAGCCCCTTGAGTTCCCTTATCGAGTCCTTGGCCTCTTCCCTCGTTACCTCCCTGTTCCATATGCCGACGAGGATGGCCTTCATTTACCCTCCACTATGGTGCTCACCGCGTGCTTGTATATGAGGTTGGGTTGTCCATCCACGTCCAGGAGTATGGTGTACTTGTCGTGATTGAGTATCTTACCCGTTATCCTGTTTCCCCTCGTCAGGTAAACGGTAACCACAGACTCCTTGGCCTTGAAGCTATCGAGAAGCTCGTCCTGTATGTTCGTCTCCTTCTCCATAGGATACATCCATCTACCTCCTTTACTAAGAATTAAATATATACGAACTCATCCTACCTTGTTGCAATAGAAATCACCCCAGTTTAAATTATTCCTATGCTAAAGGACACATGGCAGGATATAGGGAGGCTGGAAGGGCTATTCCTCGAGATAATAGACGACCCGACGAAGAAGGAGGTTCTCCTGTACCCTATATGCTACTGCCAGCTCGTTAGGAAGGAAAACACCTTCGAGGTGGATCTTCCCAAACTCCTCTCATGTGCTAACAAGACCTTCCACTCCTTCCGGGGCAGATGGCAGGACATACTCCTGGAGCTGGACCTCTTCCAGTTCATAACGCCGAGTGGAGATGTCCTTTGGGGTAAGGACATCCTCAGACTTCAGTCGGCGGAGGGTATAAAGGTCACATTCCTCCCTGAGTACAGGGAGATCTTCTACGAGGTGTACGCCAGGTTTCTCAAATACTGGACTGTTCTGAGCAAGATATCTAGCTACTCCAAAAGGAACACTGCCGCTGAGGCTGTGTACCTGTCCGCCATAATCTTCAACGAGGAGCTCTACAGCGAGGTTATACACTACTCAAAGCTCCAAGCCCTTAGGTTTCCGAAGGAGGCTTCCTTCTTCGAGGTCGTCAGGGGGCTCTCGGAGTTTTACGTCAAGGTAAACGAGAGGAGAGAGTTCGATCTCCAGCTCCTGGAGAGGGCCCTGGCGGAGCTCTCAGGTTTCAAGAGCCCGTACTACGGTATAAACGTAGCCAAGCTGAGAAGGGATATAGATGCGCTCATCAAGGATGTCTCCAAAGGAAAGAAGTACTTCATCCTGAAGATAAGCTTTACGATTGCTTCAAATCATGGAAGGGGTTTTGTGAAGCGCTTAGTATCTAAGTTGGTCAGAAAGATAAAGGAACTCGGAGGAAAGAGATGGACTTTAATGAACTCAGAAACGGTCTTCTCCTCTTTCACAGGAACCTCTTGGAGAAGGCAGAGAGGGCAACAGATCCCCGTTTGAAGGAGGCGTACCTGACGGCAGCGAGACATCTAAAGGACGTTGCCTCTTCACTATACAAGTTCGATCAGGCTATGAAGGAGATAAAGGAGCTGGAGAAGGAAGGTTACCAGCACAACTGAGGTGTTCAAGGAGTTCTCAGACCCCATATACGGCTTCATAAGGGCCGACGCAAAGGAGCTCTGCCTGATAGACTCTCTAGTGTTCCAAAGGCTCAGGCACATAAAGCAGCTCGGCCTCACCTACTTAGTATTCCCCTCAGCGCAGCATTCTAGGTTTGAACACGCCCTCGGCGTCCTACATCTTACCGACAGGTTGTACAGGAAGCTGGAAGGAGACAAGGACGGGAGAATACACAAGATAATAAGGCTCGCGGGCCTTCTGCACGACCTTGGGCACCCTCCCTTCTCCCACACTACTGAGGTTCTCCTGCCCGAAGAAAAAACCCACGAGGACCTGACAAAGAGGATCATCCTCGAAACGGAGATATACGACATCCTCAGAAAGATCTTCGGTTTCGAACACGAGGAGATCGAGCTTCTGATACGCCTTACCCTAGGGGAGCCAAAGGACAGGGAGGAAGCGCTTCTCACGGAACTGATTACCGGCCAGTTCGGTGCCGACAGGATGGATTACCTCAGGAGGGATGCCTTCTTCTGCGGGGTCTCCTACGGTCTGTTCGATCACGAGAGGTTGCTGAGCACTGTAGAGGTTTTTCACGATGAGAGTGGGAAGTTTCTCGCCGTTCACTCCAGCGGGCTCAGGGCCCTGGAGAACTTCCTCATAGGAAGGTACTTTATGTACGTCCAGGTGTATTTCCACAAGGTCGTTAGGATACTGAACATACATCTCGTGGAGCTCATGAGAAAGCTCTTTGACGAGGCGCACTTTGAGGACATAAACAGCTTCCTCAAGATGGACGACACCGCCGTGATATCTAGGGCTTTCTCCGACGAAAGCCTGAGGGAGGACACGGAGCGGATATTCGGAAGGAAGCACTTCAAAGAGGTATATTCGACGAAGGACAGGGGTGAGTTCGAAGAGGTGAAGACGTTTCTCCTGGATAGATTTCCCCCTCATCTGCTCAGGTTCGATTCTGTTTACAAGGAGCCTTACGACGAGAGGATACTCGTATTCGAAGGTAGCTCCGTGAGGAGCATAGAGGAGATCTCCGATATAGCCGCGAGCCTCAAGCCGATAGAGCTCTACAGGGTGTACGTGGAACCCACCATCAGGGAGGAGGTATGCTCTCTCCTGAGAAGATAAGCCTTGCCCTGACCTACCTGGTGAGTCTCGGGGCCTTCTTTTCCCTGAAAGGGATAGCGAGCGATCCGTTCTTCCTTCCCTTTCTGATCATGTTTCTGCTCGGGCTGGTGAACGATTTTAGGTTCAGGGTCTACCTCCCAAGGTGGCTCCTAAACGCCGGCGGTGTCCTGTTCTCAATCGTAGCCCTCTCCCAGCTGAGCCTGGAGAACATGATAAGGCCCTTCGCCGACCTGCTCCTCTTCCTGCTCGTGATAAAGTCCCTGGAGGAGAAGAGACCGAGGGATCTATACCAGATGCTACTCCTGAGCCTCTTCGGGGTGGCCATAACGACCACCTTCCGCCTCGATCTTAGCTTCCTAGCCTTCTTCCTATACGAGCTCTTTCTGGGAAGCGTAGCCTTCACCTTCATAAACGTCCAAACGAACCTCAAGGGAGTTCCCCTTAGCAGAGAGTTCATCAAGAAGTACCTGTTGTTCTCTCTCCTCTTTCCTCTTGTGGTTGCACTCTTCAGCGTTCCCTTCTTCGTGATACTGCCGAGGACCCACACCCCGCTTTTCGATCTGCTGGCTAAGAAGGAGAAAGGTCTTGTAAGCGGCATAGCGGATGAGGTGGAGATAGGCAGGGTCGGGGACATACAGGAGGACAACACGGTGGTGATGAGGGTTTACGGGGAGATTCCCCCGGATCCCTACTGGAGGGTTTCTGTCTTCGACACTCTCCTCGGAAGGAGATGGATAAAGACGGTTGAAGAGAGGGAAAAGGAAGTAGAACCCCGTGGCAGAACCTACCTGTACACGATAATCTTGGAGCCCTCCTTCGACACCTTCGTTCCCGTCCTGGACTACCCTGTGAGACCGGTGAAGCTTGAGGGCTTCAAGGGAAAAGTTTACAGGCTCAAGGGCGGGTTCTACGAGAGTGAGGAGCCCGTATCCAAGCCAGTAAGGTACACATTCCTCTCCACCAGCTCCCCACCTCAGGATTATGTTAGTCCGATCTACCTGAGCGTGCCGGAGGATCTGCCAAGGTCGGTTATCGAGCTGTCAAAAAAGCTCTCAGAAGGTAGGAGCACAGACGAGGAGAAGCTAAGGAGTGTGGTGGAGTTCTTCCGAGAAGGCTTTTCCTATACCCTCAGGCTCGGAAGCTACGAGGGGGACCCTTTGGAGCACTTTCTCTTCAGGAGCAGGAAGGGGAATTGTGAGTACTTCGCCTCAGCCACAGCCCTGCTTCTGAGACTTATGGGTGTTCCCAGCAGGGTTGTCGGTGGCTTTAAAGGAGCCTTGAAGAACGAATACGGGAACTATCACATAGTTACCAACTCGATGGCCCACGTATGGGTTGAGGCCTACGTTGGAGGAAGATGGTTGAGGGTGGATACAACTCCCCCATACCTCTCGCCGGCCATAAGGAAAATTTCAAAGCTCGATCTTCTCAGGGACGCCCTAATATCCTTCTGGTACGAGAACGTGGTGGACTTTTCTGCCCAGAAACAGGCGAGCCTTTTCAAAGACTTCGTCAGAAACGTGAGATCTATCAGCCTCTCGGATCTGAAGGCTGCTGCCGAGAAGGTCCTGCTTGTTTTATCGCTCGTTACTATCCTCTACCTGCTCGCAAAGGTTTACCTCCTTAGGATAAGGAGAAGCCCGAGGAACCTATACAGGGCTCTGGTGAGGAGACTCGAGAAGCTCGAGGGCAGGAGCTTTAAAGGTATGCTTCCGGAGGAGCTGCTCTCCACAATAAAAGGGAAGGATTACTACGGTGCCGCCAGGTTTATCGTGAGGCTTTACCAGAAGCACAGGTTCTCGGATAAGGATGTAGAACGGAAGGAGCTGGATGAGGGGTACAGGTTGTTGAGAAAAATTCACTAATTGCTTATATTCTAATTATGTTAAAATTTCCCAAGAGGGCGAGAGGATGAATACAACAGTACTAAATGAAGAGAAGTTGGAGGAGTTGGCAGAGTTCTTCAAAGCCCTTTCCCATCCGGTCAGGCTCAAGATAATATCGATCCTGATCGAGGGAAAGCAGTGTGTCAAGAACTTGGGGGAGCTTCTTAACATGTCCCAGCCGAGCGTGTCCCAGCATCTCTCCATACTCAGGAGCCGGGGGATAGTGGGGTGGAAGAGAGAAGGGTCCATCATATGCTACTATATTAAGGACGAGAGAATACTGAAGCTCTACGACATGCTCATCAAGGAGGAGTGAAAATGGCTGGAAAGGTTATAACGCTTACAGAGAGCAACTGGAACGAAGAGGTAGTTAACTCAGATAAACCTGTTCTCGTTGACTTCTGGGCCCCCTGGTGCGGACCCTGCAGGATAATAGCTCCCATAATAGAGGAGCTCGCTGAGGAGTTCGAGGGACAGATAAAGGTGGGAAAGCTAAACACCGACGAGAATCCCAATATAGCGATGCAGTACGGTATAAGGGCTATACCGACGGTAATACTATTCAAAAACGGGGAGGTGGTTGATACGAGGATCGGCGTTCAGCCCAAAGAAGCCCTCAAGCAGATGGTTATGAGCCACGTCTAAGACCTGTATCAGCTAAAAATTTTCGGGATGGGAGGGATATTAATATATAGCTATGGAGGCTCAGTCTGCGTGGGATACCCTCGTTGAGGCTTCCCGCTATATGTTCAAAGGCCCCTCGGCGAGGGAGATCCTCATATTCTTCGTGGTCCTCGGGGCAACGCTCATAGTAATATCGGTGCCCTACGTATGGAGCAAGATATCGAGACTGAAGGAGGTGGAAAGGGCCTTCTACATGAGGGGGAGATCCCTGGGTCTCACCGACGAGGAGATAAAGCTCCTCTGGGAGTATGCTAAGAAGTTTCCCTACGATCCACAGATGATATACGACAACAAGCCCCTCTTCGAGAGGGTGGTCTCGAGGATAGTTCACGAAAACCTAGCCGGAGTGAGGCTGATCCCCTCCATAAGGGCTAAGCTAAAGTTCGATACTATACCCTGGTTCATACCCCTTACGAACACCAGGGACATAGACCTATACCAGACGGGGAAGCTAGTTATTGACGGGGTTTACGTGGACGCTGCCGTCTGGGACAAGACGGAGACAGAACTCCACATAGTAGTGCTGGAAGCTCTTCCGAGGCCGGTTAGGATAGGGGAGAGGGTGAAGTTCCACTTCATAAGGGAGAACGAGGGTAGGTACAGCTTTGAGAGCGTGGTAAAGGATAAATACACGGAGGGGGACCGCCTGGTTTTGGTGCTGGAACACTCCGAGACGCTACACAGGGTACAGCTTAGGGAGAGCCTGCGCTGGAAGGTGAACGTTCCGGTAGAGTTCGCAGTGGTTGATGACATAACCGAGGAGGCGGCTGCCGGGGCGGACTTCATATCTGGGAGGATAGAGGATATAAGCACTAAGGGTGTTAGGGTATGTACGGAGACTTTCATAAAGCCCAGCGAGGGTAAGTACGTGATAATGAACTTCAGTATAGGAGACTACAGGTTCGAGAACATGGTGGGTCAGATAGTTAACGTGAGGCCCATGCAGACGCAGGTCTGTATGGGAATAAAATTTTTGAAGGTATCGAGACAGGAGGAGAAGATAATAGACAGGTTCATACTTGACGAACAGAGGAAGCTGATCAAGTCCTACAAGATAGGGGAGAGCGAGTAGTGATAACATAGATACTTCATGAACAACCGTATCGTTATAATAGGCCGTCCCAACGTGGGGAAGTCCTCTCTGTTCAACAGGCTGATAGGCAGGAGGAAGGCCATAGTAGAGGATATCCCCGGTGTAACGAGGGACTATATAGAGGGTGTAGCCTCCTGGGGCGGGAAAGAGTTTGTGGTGGTGGATACGGGCGGTCTAGTTCCTCAAACTGAAGACGAGATACTCAAAAAGGTCAAAGAAGCTATAGAGAGGGAGGTAAAGGGGGCCGATGTGGTCCTCTTCGTTGTGAGCGCCAAGGACGGAATAACACCCCTAGACGAGGAGATAGCCAAGCTCCTTTACCCTTACAAAGACAAGGTTTTACTCGTTGTGAACAAGGCGGATACTGAAAAGGAGGAAGAGGCTGCCTTCGAGTTTTACTCCCTGGGGTTTGAAAAGCTCTTCCCGATATCAGCCGTT
>JALWEK010000078.1:0-3987 GCA_027014185.1 Aquificaceae bacterium | reverse complement strand
CCGTTCACGGAAGGGGTGTTGGTGAGCTGCTCGACGAGGTGGTAAAGAGATTGAAAGAGGGGAAGGTGGAGCTCAGCTACGAAGGTATAAAGATATCCTTCGTCGGGAGGCCCAACGTAGGCAAGTCCTCTCTGCTAAACGCCCTCATGAGGGAGGAGAGGGTTATAGTATCTCCGATCGCCGGCACTACGAGGGATACCGTTGAGGTCCCCTTTCGATGGAAAGGGCAGAGCTTTGTTCTCATAGACACGGCCGGTGTCAGGAGACCTTCAAAGGTGGAGTACGGGGTCGAGTTCTTCTCCGTGGGGAGAACCCTGAAGGCGATAGACATATCGGATGTGGTGTGCCTGATAATAGACGCGAGCGAGGGTGTAACCAGGCAGGATAAGAGGATAGGAGGTCTCATAGAGAGAAGATTCAAGGGATGCGTAATAGTAGCCAACAAGATGGATCTCTGTCCTCTGACCGAGGCTGAGGTGGAGAAGCTGATCCGTAAGGACCTCTTCTTCCTCGATTTCGCGCCTATAGCCTTCACCGTGGCCACCGAAGGTAAAGGGGTCGAAGACGTTCTTGAGAAGGCCCTTCTCGTTTACGAGGACTACACCAAAAAGCACAAGACCTCCTTCGTGAGCAGGGCAGTAGAGAAGATAATGAGAGAGAAACCCCCTCCCCACTACCAGGGCAAAGAGGTTAAGGTTTACTATGCCTTCCAGGAGGGGGTGAAACCTCCAACAGTGGTTATCATAACCAACGAGCCGGAAGGATGGAAGGAGAGCTACAAACGCTTCTTCATAAAACGCCTAAGGGAGTACCTAAATATAAGGTACTCACCGATAAAGCTGATCATAAGGGGAAGGGATTGATCACCTTATTAGCTCGCTTAGCTCTTCCGGAGAGCGGGGAAGCCCAACTATGTACTTACCGTTCATGCCTATAACTGTAGGCGTCCCGCTCACTCCGATCTCCTGAAGGAGCTTTAGATTACTCTCTATCGCCTTCTTACCTTCCTCGCACTGGTTTTTGGTGCTTACGTTCTCGTGAATGGAGTCGTAACCCTTCTTGTCGCAGACCATGGCGATAGCCTTAGGCTTGGCCTGAGGATGTATGGGGAGCGGGTACAGGATGACCTTTATCCGAACCTTGTTCTTCTCGGCCCAGTCCTTTAGAATGGGAGAGAACCTTCTGCAGAAAGGGCAGTCAGGATCTGTTATGTAGTAAACGTACTTGTCTCCTTCTCCGTAGGTCATGTTCACGTGCTTCTCGAGCTTCTGGAGGACCTCCTGGGATACCGTCATGTACTTGCTGGTGGTCTTCTGGGTCAGGTTTTCCTTGGTATCGACGTTGAAGGCGTTTCCAACTATGAAGGTTTTGGCCTTCGAATCGGTGTAAAGGACGACAGGCCTGAGTCCAACCTTAACGACAACCTCACAGAGGCCCTCAACTGCCTCCATGGGCCTCACCTCTTCCACCTTAAAATCCCTGTTTATCAGCTTACTCAGGCTGCTCTTTACCTCCCCCGTTCCCGGGCAGGACTTGCTCTGGGCCGCCTTGCACGAGTAAAGGAGTGCCGAACCTACAGCCAAGACTATGAGGGCTTTTCTCATTCCTTACCTCCAGTTTTATCCAAGTATTTTTTCCTGATCCTATTAATATACACCACCGAGTAATAAAGGATCATAGAGGCGAGGGCAAGCTCAAGGAGAAGCAGTAAACCGTACAGGTAAGGGTTCTCAGGTATGTTCGCCACCGTCTTAGCTACCACCAGCAGGTAGAGGCTCCATCCTATGAGGATAAAAACAAGAAGTGCCAGGGAGAAGGCGAGAAGGGGAACCAAGAGCAGGCGAAACAGAAGGAGAATAAACCTCAGCCTGAGTAGGAAGCCGAGCAATTAAACCGTGCCCTCTTCCCTGAGCTCCGTCCTCTGGAGTATGTACTCCTTCCTCATGATAGCCCTGTTGAGGGCGTCTACGAAAGCGTTTACACTCGCCTTTATTATGTCGGTATCCACACCCCTACCCGAGGCCTTCACGCCGTCGAGCTCAAGGACCACCCTGGCTTCGGCCTGGGCATCCGTGTTCGGAGTCAGAGCCTTGATAGAGTAGTCAAGAAGCTTCGGACTGAGGTCGAGGGCTTTCTGAATAGCTTTTATCGTGGCGTCCACCGGCCCGTTTCCGGTTGCGGTCGCCGTTCTCTCCTCACCTTTGTAGTAGAGCTTCACGGTGGCGGTGGGCATCAGGTTGTCCCCACTCTGGACCTGGAAGTGCTCTACCCTGACCGGTTCCTCATCGCTTATTTTCATGAACTCCTGATATATCAGGGCCTCTACGTCCTCATCGTATATCTCCTTCTTCTTGTCGGCCAGAGATTTCAGCTTTTCGTATATCCGGTCCACATCCTCGTCGGTGTACTTTACCCCGTACTCCTCCAGCTTCTGCTTCAGCGCGTGCCTGCCCGAGTGTTTACCGAGCACTATCCTCCTGCTAGCGGGAAAGCCCACGTCCTCAGCGTTTATTATCTCGTAAGTGAGCCTGTGGCTCAGAACCCCGTGCTGGTGTATGCCCGACTCGTGGGCGAAGGCGTTGTCTCCAACGATCGCCTTGTTGGGTGGGACGAAAGATCCCGTTATCCTGCACAGGAGCCTCGAGCTCTTGTAGATCTCCTTCGTGTTTATGTTGGTGTATAGGCCTCCGAAGTAGTCACCCCTGACCTTCAGGGCCATGACAACCTCTTCGAGGGCGGCGTTTCCTGCCCTCTCACCTATACCGTTCACAGTACACTCCACCTGGCGCGCACCGTGCTTCACAGCGGTTAGGGAGTTGGCCACAGCAAGGCCCAAATCATCGTGGCAGTGGACACTGAGTATAACCTTGTCTATGTTGGGAACGTTGTTCATTATATCGCTTATCAGCTCACCGAACTCTTCAGGTGTGGCGTAGCCCACGGTGTCAGGTATGTTTATGACCGTTGCTCCGGCCTTTATAACCTCCTCGATTATCCTGTAGAGGAAATCCCTCTGACTTCTGGTAGCATCCTCGCAGGAGAACTCGACGTCGTCCGTGAAGTTCCTTGCAAACTTAACAGCGCTAACGGCCCTCTCAAGGACCTTGTCCGGTTCCATCTTCAGCTTGTACTTCATGTGTATCTCTGAGGTGGCTATGAAGGTGTGTATTCTCTTCCTTTCCGCTGGCTCGAGGGCCTTGGCGGCCACCTCTATATCCTTCTCTATAGCCCTTGCCAGGGAGCAGATAACAGGTCCCTCTACCTCCTGCGCTATCCTGTTCACAGCCTCGAAATCTCCCTTAGATGCAACGGCAAAGCCCGCCTCTATGACATCGACGCCGAGCCTCGCAAGCTGCTGGGCCATCTGGAGTTTCTCTTCCGTGGTCATGGAAAAGCCCGGTGCCTGCTCTCCGTCCCTCAGTGTGGTATCGAAGATGTAAACCCTCTTGTCCATCATCGTCCTCCGGTTAATTGAAAATTATTCTCAATTATTATAATGTCAACGGGGTGGTTTCGTCGGATCACTTTCTCGCTAGGGCCTTCTCCAGGAGTATCTTCTTCACTATGGACTGGAAGGTCTCGACCACACCCTTGCCTTCTGTGGCAACTGCCTCGATGTACTCTGTACCCCAGGGGTTGCACACAGGCTGGAGCTCGTCTATCGGGAGGGCGTCGGGGAGATCCCTCTTGTTGTACTGAACCACAACGGGCAGTGAGTAGAGGTCGAAGCCCTGTTCCTTGAGGACGGCCGCAGTTTCCCTCAGAACGAGGAAGTTTATGTTCTCCCTATCCTTCGAGCTGTCCACCACAAAGACGAGGCCATCTACCCCCTTCATTATAACCTTCCTGAGGGGATGGAGCCTGAACTGTCCGGGCGTCGTCAGGACCTTTATATCTATATCCACGCCGTCTATGTTTATGGAGCTCAGGAACATCTCGACGAACAGGGTCCTGTTCTCGTCCGTTTCCATGGAGATGTAGTCTCCC
>JALWEK010000077.1 GCA_027014185.1 Aquificaceae bacterium | reverse complement strand
GCCATGCATCTTTCGAGTTTACCTCTTACGTCAGACCCGAGTTTGCGCGCAAGGGCCTCCATCGCGTTGTACTGGGCATCTCTCATATTTGGCGCCCTGCCCATGGCGGATAGTGAGCCTGAAGCCATTATCCTAACGCCCTGTCTGTCCCTCGCGAGAAGGTAGTAGTTGAGCCTCGCGGTTACCACGTTGAAGGTAGCCCTTATACCGTATCCTATATCCTGCCCCGTAGTGGTGGAGGGAACGAGCTCCACCTTACCCACTATCATGGCCCCGGAAAGAACCCTCGACATGTAAGCCCGGAGGGCTATGAACCTCCTCTGGGATACTATGCTCTCTACATCGTAAGGATTGACGTTAGGGTTGCCGGCAAAGTCGTAAACCTTGAAGCCCTGCTGGTTCAGTATATTGACTAGCTCAGTGGTCACCGGGTTCATCTCGTCGAGCTCTACCCCGTTTGGACTTTTGGTTATTATCAGGACACTGAAGGCGGTGTCCCTAGAGATCAAACTTAAAGCTCTCTCTGCCTCGTTCGGATAGACGCAGCCCTTGATCTTAACCCTGACCATGTCGGCGAAATTCTCTTCTTTTAGAACCTTTACGTCCCTTATGAAGCCTCCCACCTCGTTTTTTATTACCTCGTCCAGAAGCCTGAAGTTCTGAACGATCGTCTTCACGCTGGTGGTAACTCCAAGGGCCTTCTCTATGGCATCCCACTTGGCTCTTGCGAGAGCCTCGGCCTTCGCAGAAGCTCTGTCTCCTTTTATAACTGAGGCCTCCCCTACTCCCACAGACTCTATGCACTTGGCGTTCTTCCTGCTCTCAACGGGTTGGGTTTTCAAAACCGGAGTGGTAAGAGTAGCTTCCGGCATCGGAGCCTGAGGTGTGGGAGGAGTCTGAGCCTTTATAGGGGTTAAGCTTATTCCTTCGATAAGGAACATACAGTCGTTAAAGTCCTTATCTCCCCCACCGAACAAGTCTTCAAAGCCAAAGACCGCCTTACCTGGTTCCAAGCTGTAAAGAGCGGCGTGAATCAGGGAATCTGGATTTCTGCTGGCCGGCCCTGTTCTGAATCTATGACCGGTGTTTCTTACCCTCAGTTCGAATACAAGTTCTGTCCCGGCGGGAAAAACTCCCAGCTCAACCGTTTTCCAAGACTCCCTGTTAGTTCCTATGTATTTTTCCACCGGGGAGATCAACCAAAGTTCGGAGGTATATCCTGCATCGGACGGCAGTATGGTAACCTTCACCGGTTTTCCTGTAGAGTAAAACTGCCCACCCCTGATTCCCTGTCTGTGGAGCAACCTGGCGAGGTTTCCTACATCTACACTGGGTTGTGTAGGTGCTACGGATACACCTCCTTTAACGCCGGATACACAGCAGTAGTGGGGCTTTGGAGGAGGGACCGAGTGCTTCAACCAGCACTTTGGCCTCGGCCCCTGTATGGTGTTAGGCTTGACGTAGGTCCAGGCCCTGCAGCGCGGGTCTTTATTACAGGCTTCCATGCACAGCTTTGGGTCGGCGTGAGGAAGATCGAAGCTCCTGTAGTCCATACCGGGTCTGTCCGTGTCGGGCTCCATACCGGGGAGTAAACCCGCGGAGGTTGTGGTAGCACACTTTATCCACTTGAACCCGTCACAGAAGGATTGCTTGCAGATCTGTCCAGTGCTTATCACGTAGGTTGGGGAGCGGAGACCTATGTCCGGATCCATCTTCCAGGCCTCGGCATGGGAGAATCCCATCCTCCTGCAGAAGGCGTCCGCCGCCCCCTTGCCACAGTTGGTACCCCAGGAATAACACCAGTCCAGCCTGTAGCCGTTTATAGTTGGATAGTAGAAGACACCCTCACCGGCTGGAGGTGCGCCCGGGGGAGGAGCCATCATCTCGGGGGAGGGTGGAGTCTTCGGCGCTTCAGCGACCGCTCCGGCCCTGCAAACAACGGCAGCGTACTTCTCGTTCATATTGGCATCGTTCCACCACCCGTCTGGCCTGCCCGCACGGGCTAGCTCTATCGCTCCGTAGTTCTCGTAAGTTCCGCCGTTGGGCTCCCCAGGTCCGAAGTTGGTGAAATCGAGAGGGGACCCATCAACCCATCTCCATCTTCCTTCACTTCCCTCGTCGGTGAGGCCTATCCAAGCTCCGTGCCATACCCTTTCGGGCCACGAAACACCCCTCAGGAGGGCGAGTATCTTCATGTTCTCCTCTACACTGTGGATCGAAGCTATACTCATGCCGTTTGCCCTGCAGGTCGCCTCGGCAGTGCTCCAGCTGACCGGACCGGCGAAGACTATCAGGGTGAAGGGTGGGTTGCTCAGACGTGTCAATTCAACGGGACCAGCCTGTCTGGGAATCTTCTTCATCAACCCTGGAGGCACGAAAGGAGGCTGGGCGAAGGTGTAAAGAGAAAAGATAAGAAGGAGAAGAGAAAGCAGAAAACCCATATCTACCCTCCCTTAGAAGACCTTCTTGATGAAGCTTCCACCTTCGAGAGGTTTCCTCTCAACTATCTGTCCGAGCTTTACCCTCATTATCTGGTTCTTGTCCCCCTCTACGAAAGTCCAGGCCTTGTCAGTCTGCACCTGGTTGGATACCACCAGAGTAACCGGCAGCTTCACCTGATCGCAGGTCCTCCTTCCGCTAATGGGATCTTCAACCGCCTGGAACTCTATCACGTAGAACTCCTGGCCAGCCTGCACACCCTGTTTTGCCCCGACGTTTATAAGAGCGTAGCGCTTACTTCCGTCGGGCGCGGTCCTGAGCTGGATAATGTATCCCCTCAAGGGGAACAGCTTGGATATATCAGGTCTTATATCCTCTACAGCTTCCGCAACCGCCTTTTTTATCCCGCCTATTATGGAGTCGTAGCTGAACTGGGGTGTCTTTCCCATAACCTCCCTTCCGGAGACCCTCTTCGAGAGTACAACCTCTCCAGTCTCCGTGTCTATAACCTTTATGACAACGTCCACTATAACGTTCCAACCTTCCTGGGTTGAAGCTCCGGCCGAGAGAACGGAACCCCACCTGCCGAGAAGCCCCTTTGCGGCTCCCTTCGCCTCCTCGAGGGAAACCCACTTCAGATTAACGTTGTTTACAGCTCCGGTGATCAGGTACTTCACACCGGCGAGACGGCCTATCTGCACGGCCGTGTTCGGATCCACCAGGCCTGACATCTGGAACTTCTGCTCCTCGAGAACCTTCTGTAGGTCTCTCCTGGTGTAAACCTTCATTCCGCCGATGCTCGCTATCTCGGACACAACGGCCTCGGCAACACTCTCCCCTATCTTCGCATTTATCTGCCTAGAGATAGTCTCGGACTGGGTCCTCCAGTCCCTCTTGCTCACACCCGCCTCTACACCTCCAACACCTATAACTCCCGGAGCCACCACGCCAACACCCCACGCACCGCCATGGACGTGCTTCCTCGTTTCCGTTCCCGCTGAGGCTGTCTGCACAGCACTCGCAAGATCGAAGGTCGTGTTGTTGGCAAAATCAACCACGGCTACCTTTGGAACCGCGTTCTCGTATGCGAGCCTGCAAACGTCAGGGATCTCCACCTTCACCCTGTCGGCGGCCGTTATCGGGTAGGCCGTCGGATCCACCTGGGAGGTCTTTGTGCCACAAGCCAGAAGCAGAGGAACTACCGAAGCGGACAGGATCATATACCTTCCAAGCATCTCAACCCCTCCTTTTAGGCTCTTACCTTTCATTTTAAACCTCACCTAACTATATTCAATTTCCAAAGTGGAAAGGTATGCGGTGAAAATTACCGAAGGGGTCTTTCTCGAGATACTTATGGATGGAAAACTCATAAAGAGGTGCCGCCTAAGGGAAACGGGCCAGGAATCCGGAAGAGGAAAGCTCATCGAAAGAATAGAACCCTATCTTTCAGGATCTGGAGACGTTGAGCTGAGCCTTGAGGATCTGGACACCTCTGGCTACAGCGAGGATACGCTTAGCGTGTACCGGGCTCTGAAGGAGAAGGTGCCCTTCGGAAGGACGATAACCTACGGGGATCTTGGAAAGATCGTGGGAAAGCATCCCAGGTTCGTAGCCCACTGCATGAGGATAAACAGGTTCCCCGTGATAATTCCATGCCACAGGGTCGTTTCCA
>JALWEK010000076.1 GCA_027014185.1 Aquificaceae bacterium | reverse complement strand
ACTCCCACAACTACAGCTTTTCCCTTTACCACTCCTACAAGTACTTCTGTCTTTACGTGCGACCTTACCTGTCTTATTTCTTTGCCTTTCATCCACAGGAGTCTGAACGTGTCTGAGTAACCAAATCCCGTTCCATCTGCTATGAGGCAGTGAAACTCTCTGGCTTTCAGTTCTCTCATTATCTCTCTTGCTGTTGTGTAGATTAGCTCCTTGAGGCAGGAGTTTTCAATTTTCCTGAATCTGTACCACAGTGTAGTGTGGTCTGGGGTGTTAGGTAAGATGTCTTTGAGTCTTTGCTCTAAGTCTCTGAGCGACAGGTTTTCAAGGGCTTTAAGGAGCAGGGCAAAGAGGATTATGTGGTCTGGGTATGTGGGTGGTCTTCCTCTCTTCGGAGGTCTGCTCTTGATGGTCTTGCACAGCTGTCTGGATTTTACTAAAATGAGTTTTATCAGCTCCTTGTTGTTCTTTGCCCTCATTCTTCTTTTTTACTCCTTCTCCCCATTTGTGTCTATATTTTTTAAACGGACTCAGGATCTGAGAGCTTCCGAGAGCAGCTCAAGATCCCCTTCGGAGTACCTGAGGCTCGCCGTAAACCTGAGCCTCGCCCTTCCTTTCGGCACAGTTGGATACCTTATGGCCTGAACGAAGATACCCTCCTCCAGGAGCTTCTTGGATATACTCAGGGCCTCACCCTCGTCTCCCACAAGGACAGGTATTATGGGGGTTCCCTCGTAGATGACATCATAGGGGAGTTCTGAGAGCACGTCGAGGAGTCTTCTCTCAGCTTCCCTCAATCTCTCTACCATATCGGGATTCTCATCTATTATCCTGACACTCTCCAAGGCGCCGGCACACACCGCCGGGGGTAGGGAGGTTGTGAATATCAAACTCCTCGCTCTGTTCACGAGAAGCTCAACAACTTCCTCGCTTCCACACACGAAGGCTCCGTAGCTTCCGAGAGCCTTAGATAGCGTTCCCATAAGGACCACGTTTCCCCTCCACCGCAAGTTGAACTCCTCGAGACCTCCTCTTCCCCTGCCTATAGTTCCCGTTCCGTGGGCGTCGTCTATGTACAGTATGCAGTTGAACATCTCCGAAAGATCGTATAGGGCCTTCAGGTCTGCCAGATCTCCGTCCATGCTGAAGACGCTGTCAGTTACTATCAGAACCTTCCCGTATCTGTGCCTTTCCTTCTTAAGTATCTCTTCTAACTGTTCGTAGTCCCTGTGTTTGAATACTTTTTTGTCCGCCCTCGAGAGCCTGCAACCGTCTATGAGGGAGGCGTGGTTCAGCTCGTCGCTCAGGATTAGGTCCCCCTCCCCTGCGAGAACCGGTATGGTACCCACGTTCGCCATGTATCCAGAGCCGAAGAGGACACAGGCGGGAGTTCCCTTGAACTGAGCAAGTTTCTCCTCGAGCTCGGCGTGAACCCGGATGTACCCAGAGACGAGCTGGGAAGCACCCGAGCCAAGACCGTACTCCTCCAAGGCTCTCTTCGACGCCTCCACCACACGGGGATGGTCCCTTAGGCCTAGGTAATCGTTCGAGCAGAAGTCTTTCAGCCCCTCCCTCAGGATCCTTCTCCTGTACAGGTTTTTATCTTCAAGGTCATACAAGATCTCCCTGATCCAGTCCATACTAATAATTATGTTCGGCAGGGACTACAAGGGCGTCTTCAGCAAGATGGGAGAAGGGCTTTTGGAGAAGTTCATAGAGGATCTAAAGAAGGAGCTCGAGGAGAGGCCGGATGATCCTGAACTCCTTTTCAAGCTGGGGATAAGCTACACGAGGATAGGGAAGGTGGACAGCGCTCGTGAGGTTTACAAGAGGTTGAGGGATATAGATCCGGATAAAGCTAAGGAGCTTCTAGACGCCATATATGACCTGTAGGCCCTTAGGGTGTTATAATAAAAAATTGCAACTTTTGACAAGGAGGTCTGCGTAATGCCCCTTTCTAAGGAGAAGAAGTGGGAGCTGATAAGGAGTTTTCAGAGACACGAAGGAGATACTGGCTCTCCCGAGGTTCAGATAGCGATACTGACCGAGAGGATAAATAAGCTCACGGAGCACATGAAGAAGCACAAGAAGGACATCCATTCGAGGAGGGGCCTGATAGCGATGGTAAACAAGAGGAGAAAGCTCTTGGAATATCTGAGGGATACCGACTACCAGAGGTACCTTGAGATTTCCCAGAAACTCGGGCTACAGGTAAAGTAAGATGGCCCAGGAGAGTGCGAGGTTAGGAAACAGTAGAGAACCGATAATCATCGAGACGGGCAGGTACGCTAAGCAGGCGGATGGCGCGGTAGTCGTAAGGCAGGGTGGAACGGCGGTTCTCGTAACCGCGGTTATGTCCGACGAGCCCAACACCGAGATAGACTTCACACCCCTCACCGTGGACTACAGGGAAAGACCCTCCGCGTACGGCAAGATACCGGGTGGCTTTATAAAGAGGGAGGGTAAGCCTTCCGAAAGGGAGGTACTCGCCTCTAGGGTGATAGATAGGCCGATAAGGCCTCTCCTTCCAGAGGGCTTCTTCCATGACGTTGTCATAACGGCTCTAACGCTCTCCGCAGACGACCAGTTCGATCCGGACGTACTCGCCATAACCGGGGCATCCGCAGCCCTTCACATATCGAGGATACCCTTCGAGGGGCCCATAGCGGGTGTGAGGATATGCAGGATAGACGGGGAGTTCATAGCAAATCCCACCTACGAGGAGAGGAAGGAGTCGGACCTCGAGATAGTTATGGCGGGAACTAAGGACGCCATAGTTATGGTCGAAGGAGGGGCCAGGGAGGTCCCTGAGGAGATCATAACCGAGGCCCTCTTCTTCGGTTTAGAAGCGATCAAGGAGGCGATAGAGGCTCAGGAGAGGCTGAGGGAGAAGGTGGGGGTTCCCAAGTTCGAGTTCCAAGGAATAGAGCTTGAAGAGTCCATAAAGGAGCTTCTCGAGAAGGAGTGTTCTGAGAAGATAGTCTCCGCTTTCTCAATACAGGACAAGAAGGAGAGGAACAAGGCCCTCTCGAGCATAGTCGAGGAGTTCGTCGAAAAACACGAAATACCGGAGGAGCTTCACTTCAACGTCAAGTACTTTTTCAAGAAGCTTGAAAGCAGGCTTATGAGGGAGAAGATCCTGAGTGAAGGCATCAGGATAGACGGGAGAAAACCGGACGAGATAAGGCCCATAAGCATAGAGGTTCATCCCTTCGAAAGGCCTCACGGCAGCGCTATCTTTACGAGAGGACAGACCCAGGCCTACGTTACCGTTACCCTGGGCGCTCCGGACGAGGCACAGCTCATAGAGACGATAGCAGAAGGCGAGGTATTCAAGAGGTTCATGCTCCACTACAACTTCCCACCCTTCTCCGGAGGGGAGGCACGCCCCTGGGGACCACCCAGGAGGAGAGAGATCGGCCACGGCGCCCTTGCAGAGAGGGCCTTAGAGCCAGTTATCCCCGACGAGGAGGAGTTCCCTTACATAATCCGTGTAGTCTCTGACATCCTGGAGTCGAACGGATCCACCTCCATGGCCACGGTCTGCGGAGGGTCGCTGGCCCTCTTCGATGCGGGAGTTCCGGTAAAAGGAGGAAAGCACGTCTCAGGTATAGCCATGGGCCTGATAAAGGAAGGGGACAGGTACGTGATACTCTCCGACATCCTCGGGGACGAGGATCATCTGGGAGATATGGACTTCAAGGTTGCAGGGACAAAAGAGGGGGTTACCTCTATCCAAATGGACATAAAGATAAAGGGTATTACGAAGGAGATAATGATAGAGGCTCTCAAACAGGCCAAGGAAGGAAGGTTTTACATACTTGAGAAGATGTACGAAGCGATACCCGAGCCCAGGAAGGAGCTCTCTCCCCACGCTCCTAGGATAGTCATATACAGGGTTCCCGAGGAGAAGGCCCCCCTCGTTATAGGTCCAGGCGGGGCCAACGTGAAGAAGATATACGAGGAGACCGAGGTAAAGGTCTGGGTTGGTGAGGAAGGTAAGGTCTATCTTACCGGATACTCGGACGAGGCTATAGAGAAGGCGATAGAAATGATAGAGAACCTCGTTAAAGATCTAGAGGTGGGGGAGGTATATGAGGGGAAGGTTACGAGGGTTGAACCCTACGGAGTCTTCATAGAGGTCCTACCGGGCAAGATAGGGCTCCTTCACGTTTCCAAGATGGCCACCCCGGTGAAGCACGCCGGCGAGAAGTACAGCGTGGGGGACGTGGTAAAGGTGAAGGTTCTCGAGCTCGATGAGATGGGAAGGCCCAAGTTCACTACGGTTGGTGTGAACGGGGAGACCCCGCCTGAGGAAAAGGTAGAGGTGGGAAAGGTATATGAGGGGAAGATAACGAGGGTTGAACCCTACGGGGCCTTCGTGGAGATACTCCCGGGCAAGGTCGGGCTCCTCCACGTGGACAACATGAAAGAGAGGGTCAGGGACGCAAGAGCGCTCTTCAAGGTAGGCCAGAGCGTTAAGGTAAAGGTCTTCGAGCTGGACGAGAGAGGAAGGCCCAAACTCACAGACAAGATCGAGTGAGATGATCGTTGTAAAGGTAAAGAGGTTGCCACACGGGGAGGGCATAGAGCTCCCATCTTACGCCACCGAACACTCGGCAGGGCTTGATCTAAGGGCCGCCGTAGAGGAGCCTGTAGTGTTGAAGCCCATGGAGCGGGCCATAATTCCCACGGGCTTCGTGTTCGAGATACCCGAAGGGTACGAGGGTCAGGTCCGTCCCAGGAGCGGGCTCGCTCTCAAGAAGGGTGTAACCGTCCTCAACTCGCCGGGAACGGTGGACGCTGACTACAGGGGAGAGGTGAAGGTCATACTGATAAACCTGGGTCAGGAGGAGGTCGTTATAAACAGAGGGGAGAGGATAGCCCAGATGGTTATAGCCCCCGTGAGCAAGGTCCGGCTCGTTGAGGTAGAAGAGGTGAGCCAGACCTTCAGGGGCGAGGGGGGGTTCGGAAGTACAGGGGTTGAGTGATCACTTCCTCTTTACGTAATCGGTAAAGCCGAAGTCTTTCTTTTCAGCGAGCTTGTGACAGGTAAAACACTGCATGTAATCCTTGGCGCTCTTTCCGAAGACCTTGTACTTGCCTGTCTTCTGGTCTTTGACGAACCTGGCGAATCCCCATCCGCCCGTATCCTTGAACCTCTTAGAGTCTTTGAGCATGAACTCGACCCTCTGTATGGCGTCGGGTTCCACCGAGGCTTCGAAGGCAGGGTTCTTCTTCAGACTGTAACCTATCTTGACGAGTATCGCACCGTCGGGAAACTCTTTGCCGTTGAGTGGTATCCCACTCCTGTAGGCCTTTACGGCCACGTCGTTGCCTATTATGTAGCGGAGCTCGTTCTTGTCGGTCCTGTAGTGGGTTGCCACCACATGCCAGTCCTCGTAACCCTTTATTAGTCCAAACTTGAGCCCTGTGGGAGCTTCCAGATCCCAGTCGCTGGCAAAGGCCACGGCTCCCGCTCCGAAAGCTATCAGGAGTTTCTTCATCCTATCACCTCCCTTCCGTGGGTTTGTTAAAAATCTCCCTCCCGAACTTGAAATTTTCTTGAACTTTTCTTGAAAGAAATTCAAAATTTCTCCTGATGAAGGGAAAGATATTGATAGTTGAGGACGACCCTCTGATAGCTGACATGGTCAAGAGGTACCTGGAGAAGGAAGGCTTCAAGACCTTCTGGGACAAATGTGGGGAGGATGCCTTCAAAACCTTAGAAATACACAGGCCGGACGTGGTGATACTCGACCTCATGCTCCCCGACGTGGACGGCTTCGACCTGTGCAGAGAGTTCTCCGCTAAAGACACTATGATCCTGGTGCTTACCGCGAAGGATACCGACGAGGACAAGGTGCTCGGCCTGGAGCTGGGGGCGGACGATTACATGACGAAACCCTTCAACATGAGGGAGCTTGTGGCGAGGGTAAAGGCGCTCCTCAGAAGGAGGCGGAAGATCTCCTCTTTCAGGGATAGCGTTCACGTTGGCCCCTTCGAGATACGCCAGGACGAGAGGAGGATATACCTGAGGGGAGTTCCCCTCGACCTGACCCCCAAGGAGTACCTTATCCTCAGAAAGCTGCTTCTGAACAGGGGAAGGGTCGTCTCCCGGGAGGAGATAATGAGCGAGATATACGACAGGGAGGTTCCAGACTACGGACGGATAGTGGACACATACATATACAGGATCAGAACGAAGCTGATGGAGATAGACAGGTCCTGTGCGGAGAGGATAAAGACCGTAAGGGGGTTCGGATATCGGTTCGAGTAAGGTATCCATCTTCACGGTTCTGCTCGTCTCTCTGTTTTTGACATACCTCGTGGTGGCAAGTCTCATAGCCTTCTTCACGGTGAAGATCGTTGGCATCCCTATAGGCAAGAGGATGTTTACCAAGATAGTTCTATCTATTGTCGCCTTCGTGCCCCTCTACCTCATGCTCGCCTACGCGCTATCTAAGTTCCTCAGCAGGGATATAAGGAAGCTCGAGGAGAGCGTTAGAAAGCTCCCCTACAACGGCGAAACGGAGGGGAGCTGGATAGAGGAGATAGACAGGCTCTCTAAGGTTATAGGCAGCCAGGCGCAGAGGATAAAGGAGATAATAGAGGTCCAGAGGCTGACCCTCTACAGGATCGCTCACGATCTGCGAACCCCTTTAACGAACGTAAGGAACGTCGTCCTCGCCCTCAAGGAGGGCTTGATAGCCCCCCACGAAAGGGAGACGTACCTGGATAAGGTTATATCCGAGACCGAGAGGATAGAGAACCTCCTCGAGGAAGCTCTCTCCGGGCTTAAGAAGGTAAGCAGGGAGGTGAAGAGGGAGAGGGTCGATCTGTGCTCCCAGCTTAGGGAGATCTTCTCGCTCTGGGAGGTTCGGTTCAGATCGGAGGGCGTGAGGCTGCTTTTCAGCTGCGATGGTAGCATATACGCTAGGATCTCCCCGGTGGACCTCGAGGAGATAGTGAACAACCTGCTTGAGAACTCCCTGAAGCATGCGGATTCCAAGGAGATAAGGATCTCGGTCTGGAAAGAGGGAGAGAGGGCGGTCCTGGAGCTCTCCGACAACGGGAAGGGTATGGACACGACCAAGCTCAGGGAAGCGTACAGGAAGGGGAGCCTAGGCCTTTACATCGTTAGGGAGCTCACCTGGAGGAACGGTGGTAGCATAGAGATAAGCTCCTCCAAGAACGGAACGAGGGTTGTCCTCAGCTTTCCGGCAGAGTAAATTTTTAAGATACTAAAGCGGGAGGGAACGGATATGAAGGTAAAAGCGTTGCTCGTGGCACTTTCCATGGGCGGGGTTCTGTTCGCAGGGGATAAGCTGATCCTCAAGAAGCCCCCCGAGTCGCTTAAGAAATACTATCCGCCGGCTTCAAAGAAGTTCGAGTTCCTCTCCAACATGTACACTATGAGCACGGCCTTTTACGGTATAAATCTGAACATCAACGACGGAAACTGGGAAGGGGCCAGGGACTGGGCTGTGAAGCTCAGGGATACTTACGTAAAGACATCGAAGATGGTCCCCGAGTGGAAGGATTACTTCAAACCCAAGCTGGCCGAAAACCTGGTGAAGGCCGTAGAGTCGAAGAACGTGGACAGGGTGATAGAGGCATCCAAGAAGCTCGGTCAGACCTGCGCAAAGTGCCATGCAGATAACCAGATAGCCGTCAAGCTCGTTTACCACTTTCCCAGCTTCGATAACGTAAAGATAGAGGACCCGGTGGAGTTCATGGAGTACGAGACGGGAAAGTACATGGAAAAACTCTCTAACTCCCTTAAGGCCCTCAAAGTTTACCTCATTCAAGGGAATGCGGAGGGTGCCCAGGAGGCGGGCATGAACTTCGTTGAGAGGGCGCGCCAGCTCAGAAGCATGTGTTCGAAGTGTCATACGAACAAGCTCTCGGAAGAGGTTATAGTGGGTAAGGAGTTCGAAGGACATCTCACGAAGCTCGAGGAGCTTCTCTCCTCCGACAAACCTAACAGGGATGAGATATTCAAAACTCTCGGTCCTATAGGTGCGACCTGTAACAAATGCCACAACGTTCACCTTATACCGGCCCTTGTTCAGGAGGCCTTCAGGAAGTGATACCCCTCCTCCTTCTCCTCCTCTTTCTGGGGGGATGCGAGAGGCTGGAGACCGTATTTGTTGAGGAGGATCTCCTCCAGAGGCCTCCTGCCAAGAGATGCTCCGATTGCCACACCGACATTTACAGAGAGTGGAAGAAGAGCAGGCACTTCCACGCCTGGACTAGCGAGAACTTCAGGGTAGAGTCGGAGAACTACGCCAAGGTAAAGTGCCTATCCTGCCACGCCCCCCATCAGGTTGATCCCGAGAAGAAGCCTCTCCTCAGGGCCGAGTTCAGGGAGGACGGGGTCAGCTGTGTGGCCTGCCACTTCAAAGAGGAGACCAGATCCATGCACGGACCCTTGAAGGTGTGGTCTCCTCCCCACCCTTCGAGACAGGATCTGAGCTACACCAAGTCCACCTTCTGTGCGGGCTGCCACAGAGAGACCTACAAGGAGTGGAAGATGGCCAAGGTGGAAAAGAGCTGTCAGTCCTGCCACATGCCTTCACTGGGAAAGAGGGATCTAATTCAGAAGTTTCCTTTTTACCTCTTCCACCTTGCCAAACCCAGGACATCCCACGAGTTTCCCTCTCTTAAGGCAGGCCCTGAGGATGTAGAGGTTAGACTGGAAGCGGGGAAGCTCATCCTCACCAACGTGGGAGTCCCCCACAACCTTCCCACCGCAGACCAGGGTGATCCCAGGCTGTATCTGCTGGCGGAGATAACCTACGCAAACGGGAGGAAGAGGATCGTCAGAAAGCTACTGTCTCCCCAGTCCAAAACGGCCCTCGCCTACAAGGAGCCAAAGGAGATCAGGATACCGCCGGCTGAGGTTAAGGAGGTAAGGGTTAAGCTCCTTAGAAAGCTCGCCTGGAGCGAGGAGAGGGAGCTTATAAAGGAGGTTACTTTGCGAACTCCCTCGCCCTAACCCTCGGGTCTATCCAGGCCAGGAGCAGATCCGCTATAAGGTTTCCCACTATGAGCATTATAGTTCCTATGTAAAGTCCGCCCATAACGAGGAAGAGGTCCTGGGACAGGACCGCGTCTAGCATAAGCATCCCCATACCCGGCCAGCCAGTTATTATCTCTATCAGCGCCGCGCCGGATATGAGGCTTGCTATCTCATACCCCAGTAAGGTTGTAAAAGGGTTCATGGCGTTCTTGAGAACATGCTTTACCAGAGTTATCTTTGAGACGCCCTTCGCCTTCAGGGCTACCACCATCGGGCTCTTCAGGACCTCTATAACCGCGCTCCTCACCAGCCTTGTCAGCCCCGCAAGGGACACCAGGGTCAGGGTCATAGCAGGCACGAAGAGGTGGTGGAGTATGTCCAGGATCTTACCTAGAAAACTGAGCTTCTCGAAGTCAGGGCTCTGAACCCCACCTATGGGGAACCATCCGGTCTTGCTGGCGAAGAAGAGGAATAGAAAGGCTAGGAAGAAGCTGGGTACGGACATGAAGGAGTAGGCGTAAGCCTGTATGAGTTTATCGATCTTACTCCCTTCCCTGAAAGCTGCCAGGGTTCCGAGTGGTATGGCTAGGGTCCATGAAAGGAGGGCGGAGCTCACGGAAAGGAGAAGTGTGTTCGGGACCCTCTCGAGTATGAGCTCTGTAACCGGGGCGTGATACTGGAAGGAGTATCCGAGGTCGAAGAAGATGGCGGACTTGAGCCACTTTAAATACTGAACTAGGACGGGCTGGTCGAGTCCGTAGATCCTTTTGAGCCTCTCTATCGTTTCGGGAGAGATCTGGGGGTTCAGCTTTAGCTGATCGAGGAAGTCTCCTGGAGCGAGCTTTATTATTACAAAGGATATAAAGGTCACCCCGAGCACTGTGGGAACGGCCTGGAGGAGCCTAACAAGTATGAACTTTAACATCAGAAGTAATTGGCTATGAAGAACTTGGTCTCCTCAAAGTACCTCTCTATCTCCTTGATATGTTTTTCCTTCACGTACCTTACGAGTTTGTAATCGTCCCAGTACCCTAACATAGGGATCCAGTCTGGTATCCCGTCCCTCGTGTCTATGAAGTACCATAGGGCCGCTATGAAGTCCTCTCTGGCTTCCCTTTTGAGCTCGAACTCCGGATCTATGAGTATCCTGTAGAGGAGCTTCACGTCGAGGATCAGGTTCCTCAGATACTCCATGGTGGGAGGAACCTTCTCGAGCTTTCTTTTAAATTCGACCTTCAGTTTATCCAAGTTGTTGATATTTTCGTAAGTTTTGTACTTCTGGAGCTTCTTTTCAAAACTCATGGCAGTAATTATATCATGCCCCCTTTGGCCCCAAACGCCTATAATAAAAGTGTCGGAAGGAGGGAAAGATATGAGAAAGATCCTCTTTTTATTCATCCTCTTCTTTTTCCTGGGGGCAGCTTACTCCGAGAAGGTGAACGGCGTTCCGGTACCAACACCCTTTACCAAAAACGTTGGAGATTACAACGTCAGTATTGGTGTGATGCCTATCTCCGAGCTTCAGGAGAAGTTCCCTAGGGCTTACAAACTTTTGGTGAGGCATCACGGGGAGCCGGGTCCGAAGGACACCCACCATGTAGCGGTCAGCATATGGAAGGAGGAAAACGGGGGTGTGAAGTACATCTCCAGCTTCAAGGTGGAGGCTGAGGTCAGGTCGCCGATATTCAGGGCTTACAGGAAGAAGCTCTCCAAGTACCCTCATCAGTACGGGGACAACTACGGCGGGTGGTTCGACATGTCCGATAAGGGCCTCTACCACATAGCCGTGATAATCCACGAGGATGGAAGGACGAGGAGGGTGGACTTCGACTACCTGGCCCAGTAAGGACGCCCCCACGGGTTTTCGGGTAAAATTAAAGTCCGGTGTTAAAACATCGTATTATCCGGAGGTAGCCCGATGAAACTGCACGAACACCAGGCGAAGGAAGTATTCGCCCGTTACGGTATCCCAGTTCCCGACGGAAAGGTGGCCTTCTCCCTAAAGGAGGCGAAGCAGGTAGCGGAGGAGCTGGGAGAGTTTCCCCTCGTGGTCAAGGCTCAGGTACACTGCGGTGGAAGGGGAAAGGCGGGCGGAGTAAAGATAGTCAAGGATATGGACGAGCTTGAAAAGGCCGTCGAAGGCATGCTGGGGAAGGTTCTAAAGACCTTCCAGTGCCCGGACGGAAAGCCCGTAAACAGGGTCTGGATAGAGAAGGCGACCGCCATAGATAAGGAGTTTTACCTCTCGATAACCCTCGACCGTGCTCGCTCCAAGCCTGTCCTCATGGCCTCCGCGGCGGGAGGTATGGAGATAGAGGAGATAGCGAAGGAAAATCCCGAGGCCATAATCATAGAGGAGATAGATCCGGAGCTGGGCCTTATGCCCTACCAGGCGAGGAAGCTCGCCTTCAAGCTCGGTCTTCCCGTAAAGGACTTCTCAAAGATGGCCCTGGCCCTCTACAAGATCTACACAGACCTGGATGCCTCTTTGGTCGAGATAAACCCCCTCGTCCTGGACAAGGAGGGTAGGGTTATAGCCCTCGACGCTAAGCTGGAAGTGGACGACAACGCACTCTTCAGGCACAAGGACATAGAGGAGATGGAGGACGAGACCCAGATATCGCCCTTAGAGGTAGAGGCAAAAAAGTACGGCCTTAACTACATAAAACTCTCGGGGAACATAGGGTGTATGGTGAACGGTGCTGGCCTTGCTATGGCTACGATGGACATAATAAAGCTCGCAGGGGGAGAGCCTGCCAACTTCCTCGACGTTGGAGGAGGGGCTAACGTCGAACAGATAGCCAACGCCTTCAGGATACTGATGGCGGACGAGGACGTGAAAGCGGTGTTCATAAACATCTTCGGCGGAATTCTAAGGTGCGACAGGCTCGCCCAGGGCCTCGTAGAGGCCGGCAAGATGGTGGAGCTGAGCGTCCCCATAGTGGTGAGGATGGAGGGGACGAACGTGGAGGAGGGCAAGAAGATCCTTGCCGAGTCCGGGATGAACTTCGTGAATGCCGAAGACATGTGGGACGGGGCGAGGAAGGCCGTCGATCTTGCCCAAAAAGGAAGCTGAGGAGGTTTGAGGCATGGCTATACTGGTCGATAAGAATACGAAGGTTGTGGTTCAGGGTATAACCGGTAAGGAAGGCTCATTCCACGCCACCCAGTGCAAGGCCTACGGTACACAGGTAGTGGCTGGTGTTACCCCCGGTAAGGCCGGTCAGGAGGTGGAAGGCATCCCCGTATTCAACACCGTAGAGGACGCTGTGAGGGAAACGGGGGCCAACTGCTCTCTAATATTCGTTCCCGCACCATTCGCGGCCGATGCGATAGTGGAGGCACTCGACAGCGGGATAAAGCTCGTGGTCTGTATAACTGAGGGCATACCCGTCAAAGACATGATGATGGTAAAGGACTACATGAAGAAGAACTATCCCGACGCCAGGCTGATAGGCCCCAACTGCCCAGGACTTATAACCCCGGGCGAGGCCAAGGTCGGTATAATGCCCGGACACATCTTCAAGAGGGGAAGCATCGGTATAGTTTCGAGAAGCGGGACCCTTACATACGAGGCCGCGTACCAACTCACTAGGCTCGGGCTCGGGCAGAGTACCGCCGTTGGTATAGGAGGAGACCCGGTTCACGGACTCTCCCACAGGGACGTTATCGAGCTTTTCAACAAAGATACTGAAACAGAGGCGATCCTTATGATAGGTGAGATAGGGGGAACCGCAGAAGAGGAGGCTGCCGAGTTCATAGAGGCAAACGTGGATAAGCCGGTATTCGCCTATATCGCCGGAATAACCGCACCCCCCGGAAAGAGGATGGGACACGCGGGGGCGATAATAATGGGTGGAAAGGGAACGGCGCAGGCGAAGATGGAGGCTCTCGAGAAGGCGGGAGCCTACGTGATAGACAACCCCGCTAAGATAGGGGAGACGGTGGCTAAGATCCTGGGCATACTCGAGGTTGCAGAGGAAGAGAAGACGTGCGATACTGATTAAGAT
>JALWEK010000075.1 GCA_027014185.1 Aquificaceae bacterium | reverse complement strand
AACCTACAACCCTGTTATCATAACATTTAAATCGAACAAGGAGGTTTGGAATGCTCCCGAGGGAACTTATAGATCTTATGAGAGACCTAGGGGTCTTCCCGGTAGTGGTTGGGACCGTGGACTCAGGGGGAAACCAGCACATGACGTTCATAACCTGGATATACCCCATAGACGAGAGGACCATCAGGCTGGCTGTGAGCTCCAAGGCAAAGACTGCACAGAACATAAGGGAAACCGGGAAGGTCGCCGTTCAGATATTCGCCCCCGACAAGTCCCTTACCTGCTACGGGACCGGAAGGGAAGTTATAGAGAAGATAGAAGGGGTTCCCTTCGACGTCTCCGTCTTCGAGATGGAGATAGACAGCGTTGAGAACTCCCTCTTTCCGGGATCCACTATAACCGGGATAATACCCTTTGCCCATACAGGTAAGGTTCTCAAGATGGTGGAGCTCGATGAGAAGGTCATGGAGGCACTGAAGAACAAAACTTGATGGTATTTCGCGTTCTTCTGCCGAGCGGAAGGGTAAAGAACTTCAAGGGTGAGTGGAACAGGGACGGATCGCCCATAGGATGGAGGGTCCTCGTCCCCTCGGGGGAAGGAGGGACAACGGGAATAGTTGTAGGCACAAGCGGGGACTCTCAAGGGATCGACGAGATAATATCCTTCCCCGACAGCGCCCCCCTGATTGGTCAGGTACAGCTCTCCTTGGTAGAGGAGCTGTCCATAGACTACCTGATACCTAAAGGCAGGCTCCTCTTTAAACTCCTGCCTTCGGCCTTCATCTGGAGGGAGGAGGAGCTCGTAGTGGTTTCTTCAAGGGAGATGGCCGGTCTCGATAGGCTCAGCAGAGAGGTCTTCGAGTACGTAAAGAGGAGGAGGGGGGTAAAGCTCGAGAACCTGAGGAAGAAGTACGACCCGAAGCTCGTAAACGCCCTTATTTCAAAGGGTATATTGAGAAGGGAAAGAAGATGGACGTACCCCTCCCTGGAGGTCAGCTATTACAGACTGAAGCTGCCCCTTAAAGAGGCTCTACCCAAGCTCAGGAGCGCTGACAAGAGAAGGCTCGTTGTCTTCTTAAGCGGTAGAGGATGGGTGAGCGAGGAGGAGATACTGTCCTGGGGGTTCAAGAGGAGCTGGATCAGGGATCTGGAAAGGAGGGGCTTCCTCGAGATCACACACCAGAGCGTGGTTTCCAAGGAGGCCAAGGTAGAGAATTGGGAGGGTCTCAAAAGGCTGGGCGGTGAGAGAACACTTGTATGGGACAGGTTCGATAGGGTTTTGGAAGCTCTGCTACCGAACGTCCTCTCAAATCTGGGGGAGGGCAGGTCTATTCTGATGCTGCTTCCCGAGACGTCCGTTCTCGGTCCGGTCAGGGAGTTCTTTTCAGAGCGTTTAGGCGATAAGTTGATAGAGGTCCACTCGGGAGTTCCCCCGAAGAAGTTGATAGAGAACTGGTTTCGGGCCGAAGATACACCTTCCCTGGTTATAGGCTCTTATATAGCTTCCCTGTGTCCGGCCAAAGATCTGGGCCTTGTGATCCTTTTCGGTGAGAGCTCACCTGGTGTGAGGATAAAGGCTGTTGGCAACCTGGATATGAGAAGGTTAGCCTACCTCCTGGCTAAAAGGACATCCTCGTCCCTGATCTTTTCCACCCAGGCCCCAACCCTCAGCTCCTACAGGCTGGTACAAGAGGGGAAGATGGAGCTGAAGGGCCCTACCGAGGAGCTTCCTCAGGTGGAACTGGTAGAAAGGAAAGCCAGCGAGATACTAACAGAAGAGGCCTATAGAGAGATAGAAAAGCATAGGGACAGAAAGATCCTCTTCCTAGTTCCCAAGCAGGGATACAGCTACGTTTACTGTCCAAGATGTGAGAACCTCGCCCAGTGCCCCGAGTGCGGAACCTTTCTCACATACTCCCAGAACAGGGAGATCCTGTACTGTACCAACTGTTCCTACAAGTCCGAGGAGCTCCTATGTCCCGAGTGCGGGGGTGATCTGGAAGAACTCGGGTTCGGAATAGAGAAGGCGGTCGAGGTTGTCGAAAGGAACGTCGGTCTTTCGGAGAACCTCCACTTCGCCACTTACCCCCTGTGGAGCGAGAGCTACGACCTTACCCTGGTCCTATCCGCAGACGGTATGCGATCGGTCCCCTCCTACAGATCCGAAGAGGAACACTTCACGTACCTTACCAAGGCCCTCATGATCACAAGAGAGAAGCTCCTTGTTCAGACCATGTTTCCCCAGGAAGATGTATTTACCTCCTTAAAGAAAAAGAGCTTTGAAGACTTTTACCTTAAGGAGCTGAGGAAAAGGGAAGAGGAGGCGCTTCCTCCCTTCTGGAGACTCCTGCTCATAAAAACCTCAAAGAAGGAGGTCGGGGGTTACGCAGCCAAATTCCTCTCCCCCAAAGTCAGGACCAGCTTTAATCCTAGGGAGGGCCTGTACGAGATCCTCGTTCGCTTCAGGGAGAGGAAGACACTCTGGAAGGTGAGGCAGCTTCTTAAGAAGTTCGGCAAGGATATAATTGAGGTCAAGGTAGATCCCTTCTAAGGATGAAACTGGTTCGCTTCGCTATCAGCTTCGCTCTTGGCACCCTTATAAGCAGAGTTCTGGGTTTTCTCAGGGACGCGGGCGTAGCCTACTACTTCGGAGCTTCGCATATATCGGACGCCTTCTTCGTGGCCTTCAGGATCCCTAACAGCTTTAGAAGGCTCCTCGGTGAGGGAGGTTTCAACGCCGCCTTCGTCCCCCTCTATACAAGGGCGGTCGAGGAGGGAAGGGAGAAAGAATTTCTGGGAAAGGTCTTCTCCTTCTACCTGCTTATAAACGCCCTGGTCACGTTCCTCGGTGTGGTCCTCTCCGAATACATCGTCTCACTGCTAGCTCCGGGGCTGAGGGGTACGGAGACCCTTGACCTTGCGGTCTTCATGGCAAGGTTCCTCTTCCTCTACCTTCTCCTCGTGGGGCTGAGCGCTCTTTTTATGGGAGTTCTGAACGTCAAGGGGAGGTTCTTCGTCCCGGCTGTTTCCCAGGGTATTTTTAACGCGGCTTTCCTCATAACCCTGATGATTCTCTCAGACAGCTACGGCCACGTGGCACTCATCGTAGGCGTCATAGCCGGAGGCATCCTGCAGGTCCTCGTATACCTGCCCTCACTCGTAAGTGCGGGAGTAGTTTTTAGACCCTCCTTAGTCTTCGACGGCGAGGTCAAGCTCCTCGTGAGGAGGCTGGTTCCGGCCCTTGGAGGGTTCGGTGTAAACCAGCTCTCGCTGTTTATAGACACGATCCTCGCCTCCTTTCTGAAAACCGGGGCCATATCCTACCTCTACTACGCGAACAGGCTATACCAGCTCCCCTTCGGGATAGTATCGGTTGGGGTGGCAAACTCTCTTCTCTCTTTGCTTTCAAAGAGCGGCATCAACAGAAATCTGGAGACAACGAGGGCCTTCAGGCTGGTCCTGCTCCTAATCATACCGGCCTCTGCCGGCCTTATCATCCTTTCCGAAGAGATAGTCAGGGTTATATACCAGAGAGGGAATTTCTCGGAAGAGGACGCGAGAATAACGGCAACCGTGCTCTCTATATACTCCGTAGGCCTTCTCTTCTCTTCTCTTCAGAAGGTCCTCTCCGCCGAGTTCTTCTCGAGGGGGGACACGAAAACCCCCGTGAAGATCTCACTCATATCCGTCTTGAGCGAGGGTGTCTTTGGCTTTTTCCTGGCCTTCCCTCTCGGGCTCGGTCTGTACGGGCTTCCCCTGGGAACAGCCCTCTCCTTCCTGGTAGGCTTCTCTCTGCTGATGGTAAAAAAAGAGGTAAGGATAGAGAGAAGATCTCTGGCTTCCACCCTCTTGAAGAGCTCGGTGGCGAGCCTGGGGATGTCGCTCCTCGTTCTCTGGATAAAGAGCTCCTCAGAGGGCGCTGTTCAAATACTCGCTCTTTCTGTACCTGTGGGTGCTCTCTTCTACTTTCTGATACTCTTCCTGCTGAGGGAGGATCTAGCCCTGGGCCTTTTCAAGCGCTTTGTTAAGAAGGGCCTGAACCCTTGAAGCTCTCCTGGCAGCCTCGTTCTTGTGGATAACGCCCTTGCTGGCCGTGTGGTAGATGATGCTTATCACCTCGGGAAGGAACTCCTTCGCCTCCTCC
>JALWEK010000074.1:9592-13087 GCA_027014185.1 Aquificaceae bacterium | reverse complement strand
CTCATAGACGTGGGCTACCAGCCCCGGAACCCTGCCGATTATAAAAAAGCCCTTACCGAGCCTCCAGTCGAAGCCCATCTCGGAGGCGACCGCCGCTATCGCTCCGTCCACGTTAAGGACTATCCTCTTGCCCTTCTGCTTGAATATCTCCTCCTCAACCTTTTCGGCAAACTCGCAGTGCTTCCCGTAGAAGCCGTAGAGCTTGGCAAGCTCCATCAACCTCTTGGTTCTGGGATCGAACTCCTTGTAATACCTGTGCCCGAACCCCGGAATCGGTTTCTTCTGGGAGAGGTATTCGGAAACTATATCCTCCACAGGCCTTCCGCTCGCAACCCCCTCCTGGATGAATTTCATCGCGTCCTCTAACGCTCCTCCGTGTGCCGATCCGAAGGCCATGACACCCGCAGCAACGCCCACGTTCAGGGAGTTGCCTCCGCTCGCTACGGCCCTCGCCGCTATAACCGATGGTGGAGCTATCCCGTGGTCTATAACCGAGACGAACATGGCCTCCATCATCTTGGACTCGGCCTCGTTGGGAAGCTCACCCTTCAGGATAAGGTATATAGCCTGGGCGAAGCTAAGGTTTCCAACGAGATCAAGAAGCCTGTATCCCCTTACGTAGGTTTCGTGATCGACATGCTGGGTTATGGCAGTTCTCCACTTCTTCTCCGCCATTCTCTCGCTCCCAAAACAGAGTTTTAAAAATATTACCACACTTGCCCTTGGAGATGCGGTAAGGTAAATTATTGCCATGCTCAAGAAAGGCCTGGCGGTCTTCATGGTTGTGTTCGTCTTCGTGTTCTCCCTTCCTAATGTGGAAGTTCCTTTCGTGAAACTTTCCTTCCTTAACCTTAAGGAGGATCTGCAGGAGGCGAAGGAGGAGGGGAAGTACCTATTCATAATGTTCCATCAGGAGGGCTGTCCTTTCTGCGACAAGATGTACAGGATCACATTCCAGGACCCTAAGGTTAAGGAGTACTTCACAAAGCACTTTTACATGGTTCTGATAGACATAAAAGGGGCAAACCCCGTGATTGACTTTGACGGGAAGGAGATGACGGAGAAGGAGTTCGCCCACAAGCACAGGGTCAGAGCCACCCCCGTGTTCCTCTTCGTGGACCACGAGGGGAAGCAGATACTCAAGATGGTAGGGTACATACCTCCCAAGGACTGGCTCCTGATAGGGAGATACATAGTTGAGGGGCACTACGAGAAGGAGAGCCTTTACAAATTCCTCAGAAGGGAGAGGAAGAAGCTGAAGGGATGAGGTTTCTCCTCCTCCTTTCGATGACCCTCTCGTTAGTTTTTTCCCAGGACGTTACCGTGCTCACACCCAAGAAGGCTGTGGAGATAGCCCTTCAGAGGAACAGGGAGATAGAGAGGTTGAAGAGGGAAATACTTTCCCTCGAGGACATATACAGGGCTGAGAAGTGGGATAGGTTCTCTCCAAAGATAGACATGTTCGTGGATAAGGATGGCTTCAACCTTTTCGGTCAGGTTCTCCTCATCGATTTCGGGAACAGATTGGCGAGGATCAGGTCCGCGAAAATAAACGTGGATATAAAGAGGGAACTCCTCAAAGAGTTCGAGAGACAGGTAAAGATAAGGGTCGTGAGGCTGTTTATGGATATAGCTTTGGCCGAGAAGATGGCAGAGGTAAAGAGGGAGGAGATGGCGGTCGCCTACGTTAGGTTCGACAGGGAGAGGGAAAGACTCAAGGAGGGCCTCTCGGACAGGGTAAAGGTAGCTGAGTGGGAGTCCACCTACAGGAGGTTCAGGGCGGAACTCATGGAGGCCCAGAGGAGGTACAACGAGACTATATACGAACTGAAGAGGTTCCTTGGGATAGATGTGGAGAAGCCGGTCGATGTTAGCACGTACGAACTCCTGAGCTTTGAGGTCCCCAAGGATGTGACCATAGACACCGATTACCTTCTCAAAAGGTACCGTGGAAATTACCTCCTCAAGGTAAAGGAGCTCGAGATAGCCTACTTTGAGAGCAGGGCTAAGGAGCAGAAGAGGATCTTCTACCCTGAGCTCTTCGCCTATCTAGATGTAAGAAACAGGTACGAGCACATGGACAGGTTCAGGGGAGAGGGGAACATAGTTCTCAGAGTCCCCCTCTTCGATGGGAGGACCTCCTTCTTCAGGGAGAGGAGCTTTCTCGACCTCAAGAGGGCTGTGGAGGTTGAGAGAAATGATATAGAGGAGAGGGTTAAGAGGGACATACTCAGAGCACCCTACCTGTGGGAGGAGCTTTACGCCAAGTACCAGGATGCAGTAGCTTACGATAGCTGGGCTCAGGAGAACCTGGACCTCTCACGTTCCAACTACGAGCTCGAGCTCGCCTTCGATCTAGGATACGCTATGTCAACCAAGACTGAGGCCGAGAGGAGGGTTATGGAGGCTCGCTTCAATATAATACTCTTCCTCATGAGGCTGTATGACCTGATAGGTGAAGATCCTATGAAGGTGTTTGAAGGTAAGGTTCCCTTCTTTACCGAGAAGGTGGGGGAGATATGAAGATTAAAGCCGAGACCTTCAGAGAGCTCGGAAAAGCGAGCCTTGCAATAAGTGTTGCTTGGATAGTTTTTGGTATAATTCAGCCGGCGTTTACCAACAGATTTTCGGTTGAGAGTAGCCTAATAGCGGTTTTAGGTTTTCTGGTGTTTCTAACGCTTGGAATTATACTTTTAAATAGAGGTGCTGAGAAATGAGTAAGGAAGCCGTCCTATACTACCTTATACTTATAGGAGTTCCCGCTTTGGCCCTGACAATTGTCCTCATTCTATCCAGGAAAGAGAAGAAGTCCGTCCATGGGGAACTTTAAGGGCGTCTTTTTACTACTGCTCCTGCTATCCCTCACATTTGCCGGCGAGTTGAAGGTGTACTCCATAGTCAAGGGCAGGGTGACTAAAGTTCACGTGAAGGAGGGAGAGAAGGTAAGTAAGGGACAACTCCTTATCGAGATAGATCCTTCCCTTTACCTTGCCGAGAAGGAGAGGCTCCTTGGGAAGAAGAAGGAGATAGAGGCTAGGCTCTGGAAAGTGGGAAGGGATTACGAAAGGCTCAGGGAGCTCTTCGAAAGGGATCTGCTGGCGGAGACTGTCTTTGAAAACAAGAAGGTTGAGTACGATACCCTGATGGCGCAGCTTCAACAGGTTGAGGGGGAGATAAAGAGGGTAGACACCCTCATCTCCTACACTAGGATAGTTGCCCCTTTCGATGGGAGGGTTGTCAGGATACTCACACCCGAAGGGTCCTACACTAACGGAGAGCTCCAGCCCCAGCCGGTTTTGATCCTCAGGTCTCTCGGGAAGTGAACTAAAATATTAACTATGAACGCTACAAAGGTGATAACCGGCGAGATAAGGAAGCTGAGGAACAGGATATCCAAGGTAGAGGAGGCTCTAAAACATATACCCAAGGAGATATCGGAGCTTGAGAACCAGATAGAGTTCGTGAGAAGCGCCCTATCTCAGAAGGAGAAGGAGT
>JALWEK010000074.1:0-9582 GCA_027014185.1 Aquificaceae bacterium | reverse complement strand
GATAAGGAGGCTCGAGCACGAGTTTACGGAGCTCAAGCAGAAGATACTCTACCACGAAAAGTACCTGAGGAAGGCGGACTCTCCCCGGGAGTACGAGAGGCTGATAAGTGAGAGGGAGAGGCTGACATCGAAGGCTTTCGAGCTGAGCAACAGGATAGCAGAGCTCAGATCCAAGTACGATCAGCTAAAGGCTGAAGAGCTCGACCTCTACCAGAGAGAGCAGGAGCTCGAGAGGGAGCTCTACAGGAAGAAGAAAGAGTACGGAGCACTCCTGAACGAGCTCAGGGGACTGACCCAGCTCCTCGAGAGGAAGATCCTGGAGATAGAAGAGAAGTTCAACCTCTAATGTCCTCCCTCTTCTCTCAGCTAAGGATAAGAGGGGTCACTCTCAGAAACCGGATAGCCATGTCCCCTATGTGTATGTACTCCTCCCGGGACGGTTTTGTTTCCGACTGGCACATAGTTCACTACCCCTCAAGAGCTGTGGGGGAGCCGGACTCGTAATCCTTCAAGCTACCGCGGTTGAGGAGAGGGGAAGGATATCCCCTTTAGACCTCGGAATATACAGAGACGAGCACGTTGAGGGGCTGAAGAGGATCGTTCGACTCTGCAAAGAGTTCGATGCAAAGGTAGGCATCCAGCTCGCCCACGCCGGGAGAAAGGTCGAAGACTACCTCTCCCTGGGAGAGGGAGAAGGTTAAGGTAAGGGATCGAAGAACGCGATAGCCCCGCGTTCCTTACCCTTTGGGAAGAACTGGCTGGCACCCAGGGAGATGACAGAAAAGGACATAGAGTAGGTTAAGAACTCTTATAGGAAAGCCGTGAGGGGGGCCGCAGAGGCTGGGTTTGATCTTGTGGAGATACACACTGCCCACGGCCACCTTATACACGAGTTTCTCTCACCGGTAGCGAACAAGAGGGAGTATCCTTCGAAAACAGGGTGAGGTCCCTTTTAAGCGTTCCTCTCTCCGTGAGGATCTCCGCAGTGGATCACGTATATGGTGGCTGGACCCTTAAGAAGAGCGTGGAGCTCGCAAGATTACTTAACCAAGTACCCAGGATATCGGGTTCCCTTCGCCGAGAAGGTAAGGAGTGAAGCGGGAGTGAGAACAATCGCCCTGGGGATGATAAGGACTTACGAGCAGGCGGAGGAAGTGGTTTCCAACGGTAGGGCGGACCTGGTGGCTATAGGGAGGGGGTTCCTGAGATACCCTTATCTGCTGCTCAGGTGGGCAAAGCAGGCGGGGTTAAAATGGAGGTACCCAAGTAGTACGCGAGAGCCTGGTGAGGAGGTGCAGGGATGAAGGTAGCGGTCTGCAAAGAGCCTAAGAAACCCCTCGTCTTCGAGGAGTGGAACGTGCCCGAGATAAGCGAGGACGAGGTGCTCATAAAGGTTCACTACTGCGGGGTGTGCCACAGCGACCTTCATATAGTCGATGGGGACTGGTCCGACTGGGTGATCTACCCAACGGTTCCCGGACATGAGGTTGCGGGGATAGCGGTCAGGGTTGGTAAGAATGTGAGCTGGATAAAGGAGGGAGATCCGGTCGGCATGCCCTGGATATACTCCTCCTGCGAGGTCTGCGATTACTGTGTTGAGGGAGACGAACCCCTGTGTCCGAACCACGAGATAACCGGGATAACGAAGCAGGGAGGGTACGCAGAGTACATGAAGGTACCGGGGAGGTTCGTAACCAAGATACCGGAGAAACTCGACCTAGCCTACGCTGCTCCTCTATTCTGTGCCGGCGTTACCGTATACGCGGCCCTGAAGCATCTGAACGTAAAGCCCGATGAGCTCGTCGCCGTTCAGGGTGTAGGAGGACTCGGGCATCTCGCCATTCAGTATGCCAAAGCGATGGGTGCCAGGGTCGTGGCCATAAGCCACTCGTCCAGAAAGGAAAAGCTGGCAAGGGAGCTCGGAGCGGATCACTTCATAGACACCTCAAAGGTGGATCCTGTAGAGGAGCTAAAGAAACTGGGAGGTGCGGACGTAATACTGACCACGGTATTCAGGGCTGAGGCTATACAGCCCCTAGTGGAGGGTCTCGCCCCGAGGGGGAGGCTCTCGGTGGTGGGTGCTGCCCAGGAGCCTATACAGGTAGCCCCCTTCGACCTCATCACCAAGAGGATAGTCGTTACTGGCTCTGCGGTGGGTGGTAGGAAGCTCCTTAGGGAAACCCTCCGGTTCTCGGCAGACTTCGGGATAAAGCCCCTCATAGAAGTCCACCCCTTCGAGAAGGTGAACGAGGTTCTCGACAGGGTGAGGAGGGGAGAGGTGGGGCTGAGGGCGGTCCTGAAGATGGTTTAGTAAAAGCCTACTTGGAAGTTCCCCCGGTAGCCCCCATCTCCTTCATGTACCTCTCACCCCATCTGTGCATGGCGTTAAATATCTCTTCCAGACTCCTCCCCAATTTGGTAAGGCTGTACTCTACCCTCGGGGGAACCTCCGGATAGACATTCCTCTCTACCAGCCCCGCTCTCTCCAGCTCCCTAAGCTGTTTTGTAAGCATCTTCTGGGTTATACCAGGGATTGACCTCTGGAGATGAGAGAACCTCTTCGTTCCGGAAATGAGTTCCCTTAGTATAAGGAGCTTCCACTTACCGCTTATCAGCTCTATAACGAGCTCAACCGGGCAGTGGTACTTCCTGCCATTCAGTTCCATATTTTCCTCCTTTAGTATACTAAAGGATAGTATATGAAATAAAGGTAAGTACTTGACAGGATTTCTGCAAGGGTTAGAATTAGCTTCACGAGGAGGGCGAGCCATGGAGGTTATAAGGGGAGTGAACTTCTGGAGTTTTCTCTTCGCCTCTCAGATGGGAGGCTGGGCGATGGTGGTTCTCGACGAGGTTTACGCAGAGTGGTTCAGGCTGTTCGGGCTCTTCCCCGGGATAAAGGATCCAAAATGGGTCTTTCATCATCAGGTTGACGCGACCCTATTCTCAATACCTCTCGTCCTTCCCCAGGTGTGGAACAGGCTTCCAGGGCCGGGCATAATCAAGGGACTTATATACGGAGTCCTCTGGCACGTATTCGTCTTTATAGTTTCTCTAGTAGGCTCGGCTGGGGGTGCGGCCTGGTTTCAACAACCCATGCCCTTCAACGCTCAGGTATCTCTGTTTATACTCCACCTCGTATGGGGTGGCGTCATAGGCTTTCTATACAACCCGCCCAAAGAATAAACTTAAAGGAGGTGAGCATCATGGCGAGACTCGTCAAGTGTACCGAGAAAGGCCCCTACAAGCTCGAGGCCGGAGGGGAGACCTTCTGGATATGCAGGTGTGGGCTCTCCAAGGATCAGCCTTTCTGCGACGGCTCCCACAAAAGGACCAAGGACGAGGAGGAGGGCAAGCTCTACATATACGATGAAAATTCAAGGGTGGAGGTAGGTCCGTAAGTTGGTCTTTAAGTTCCCCGAGGATAACTGGCAGGTCCTGCTGAACCCTGAGAGAGAGAGCTGGCAGAACCTCGAAGAGTTCTTCAGTGTAGTAAAACCCAAGAAGGACGAGGTCTGGGCCGATATAGGCTGCGGCCCGGGTTACTTTACCCTGCCCCTCGCAAAGAGGGTAAACAAGGTTTACGCCATAGACTCTTCCCCCTTCATGCTCTCCAAGTGCCTCGAGAGGGCAGAAGAGGAGGGTATAGATAACATCGAAGCGGTAGAGTGCGGCGAGGAGAGAATCCCGATAGGGGACAAGGAGGTGGACATCAGCCTACTTGCAAACCTCTTCCACGAGCTTTTAAAACCCGAAGAGTTCATGGAGGAGGTCAGGAGGATAACCAGAGACAGGGTGATAATAATAGACTGGCATCCCGTTCCCTCTCCCGCAGGTCCTCCGATCGAGGAGAGGATACCTAAGGATGAGGTTCTCAGGTTCATGGAAAGGAGAAATTTCAAGCCCCTGGAGGACATCCCAGTATTCCCTTACCACTACTTCTTAATCTTTGAGCCATGATACCTTCCCTCTTTATCTCCCACGGCTCCCCTAAGCTCGTTCTCGAGGGAGGAGACTGGGCTAAAGCCTTGAGGGAGATGGGTTGTAGGATAAAGGAGCTAAAACCTCAGCTCATTCTTGTCGTATCGGCCCACTGGCTCACCGAAGGGGTTTTCGTAGAGTGCTCTAAAAAGCACAGAACACTGCATGACTTTTACGGCTTCTCTGAGAAGCTCTACGAGCTGGAGTATCCGGCAGAGGGTAACCCTGAGCTGAGCAGGGAGATAGCACAGAGGCTAGGAGGCAGATGTACAACCGGCCGAGGACTCGATCACGGTGCGTGGGCGGTTCTGTGGCACATGTTTCCCAAAGCTGACCTCCCCGTCAGTCAGATGAGTATAGACACCAGAAGGAGCCTAAGGGAACACCTTGAGCTCGGCAGGAGGCTCAGAGATTTCAGGGATAGAGTTCTTATAATCGGGAGCGGAGGGGCTGTTCACAACCTGAGAGACGCTACCCTCAACCCCGAAGGACCGCCCGAATGGGCGGTGGAGTTCAAAGAGTTAGTAAAAGATGCCGTCCTGAGAAAGGACTTTGAAGCACTACTGAACTACAGGAACGAGCTGGGGAGACTTGCCCATCCCACCGAGGAGCATCTGATACCACTCTTTTACTTCCTGGGAAGCCTTCATGAAGAGGAGGACGTCGGGGTCTTATACGACGGGTTTGAGTTCGGGAGCGTATCGCTCCTGTCCTTCGCAAGCCTGTGATATAATTGACGCAAATGCTCTCGGAAAGAGTAAAGACCCTCAAGCCCTCCCCCACCATATCCCTTACAGCAAAGGTGAGGGAGCTGAGAGGCAAAGGTATAGACGTCATAGGCTTCGGTGCCGGTGAGCCGGACATAGACACCCCCGACTTTATAAAGGAGGCTTGTGCAAGGGCTCTGAAGGATGGAAAGACCAAGTACCCTCCCGCGGGCGGAATCCCAGAGCTCAGGGAAGCACTTTCAGATAAGCTCAAGAAGTTCAACGGGGTTGATTACAAGCCCTCCGAGATAGTGGTAACCGTCGGCGCGAAGCTCGCCATATACCTGATACTCAGCGCTCTTATAAACGAGGGGGACGAGGTTCTCCTGCCCTCCCCCTACTGGGTGACCTACGAGGACCAGATAAAGCTCTGCGGAGGGGTTCCTGTCTTCGTTCCCACCTCTATGGAGGAGGGCTTCTCCCTCAAGCTTGAAGAGGTGGAAAAGAGGATAACGGAGAGGACAAAGCTGATAATAGTAAACTCACCCACCAATCCCACGGGGATGGTATTCAAAAGGAAGGAGCTAGAGAGGATAGCGGATCTCTGCCTTCAGAAGGGGATATACATACTCTCGGACGAGTGCTACGAAAGCCTTATATTTGAAGACTCGGAGTTCTTCAGCATAGCGAGCCTCTCTGAGGAGGTAAGGAGGATAACCTTCACGGTAAACTCCTTCTCCAAGACTTACTCCATGACGGGCTGGAGGGTCGGGTACGTAGCCTGCGAGGAGAGCCTGGCGAAGGTCCTCACCAGCATAAACAGCCATCTTGTCTCAAATACAGCGACCTTCGCCCAGTACGGGGCACTGGAGGCTCTTAAAAATCCGGAGGGCGAAAGGTTCGTAAAGGAGGCACGGGAGATATACAGGAAGAGAAGAGAGGTTATATACGAGGCTCTGAAGGAAATACCAAACGTGCGTGTCCTGAAGCCGGACGCCACCTTCTACATATTCCCAGACTTTTCCCATTACACCTCAAAGGCGGGAGGGGATGTGAAGCTGGCCGAGTATCTGCTGGAGAAGGCTAAGGTTGCCGTCGTTCCTGGTTCCGCCTTCGGGGCGGATGGTTTCTTCCGCTTCTCCTTTGCCCTAGACGAGGAGAGCATAAGGGAGGGGGTCAGAAGGGTGAAGGATGCGGTCGAAGGGTTAGTATAGACTGACCACGCAGTTCTTACCCTTTCCCTTTGCTTCGTAAAGGGCCCTGTCAGCTCTGACGAGGAAGCTGTCTGTGGTCTCACCCTTCCTGTAGAGAGTAACCCCAAGACTTACCGTTACACAGGGTAGCTCTTCACCGCCGAGATCCTCCACCGCGCTCCTTATCTTCTCGGCAGTTCTCACCGCACCGCTCATGAGGGTATGGGGTAGCAGTATTACGAACTCCTCCCCTCCCCAGCGGGCGAAGGTGTCTATGTTCCTTAGGAGACTGGATACTGTAGAAGCTATACGCTTGAGAACTTTGTCCCCCGTAGAGTGGCCGTATGAGTCGTTTATCTTCTTGAAGTTGTCTATGTCGAAGAGTATGAGGGCCAGGGGCTCGTTGTACCTGTCAGCTTTACCTATCTCTATCGAGAGTATTCTCTCGAACTCTCCCCTGTTCTTTATGCCCGTGAGGGCATCGTGGGTGGCCAGGAACATGAGCTCCTTCTCTATCCTCTTCTTGTCTGTTATGTCGGATCCTATCGACAGGATCTCGGAGAGCTCTCCGTTCTCGTCGAATATAGGCTTGTTCCTCCAGAGGACGAAGACCCTCCTACCGGTCGCCGTAACGTTCTCATTCTCGTTGTGTATGTATCTCTGCGGATTCTTGGCTATATCGTTTATCATCAGATGCAGGTCTCTCCCTTCGGTGTCCATTTTAGGCACTATAGTGGATAGAACGTTTTTCCCTATAAGGTCCTCCCTCTTGTACTCGAAGAACCAGGCCCCGTACTCGTTTATGAAGGTTATCGTCCCATCGGGCTTCCATCTCAGAACTATGCTGTTTACGTTCTCAACTAGCTCCCTGTAATTTTTCTCGCTCATGGAGAGCCTCCTTTCAAAGTCCTTCCTGTCCGTTACGTCTATCAGGAAGTTCATGGTAGCCGGTCTGCCGCCGATTTCTATCACAACGGGTCTCACGTGAAACCACTTCACCTCACCGTTCTTGGTTATCACCCTGAAGTCGTACTTCTCCTCCGCCTCCTTACCGGCGATCCTGTTCCTGAAGTTGGTTATAACCCTCTCGAGGTCCTCCGCATGGATAGCCTCCTTTATATCGAAGCCCAGGATCTCCTCTCGCGTGTAGCCCGTCAGCTCACAGAGCCTCGGATTGGCATAGATTATCTTCTCATCCTGGATTATCGCTATCCCCTCCTCCGCGTTCTCTACTATAAGCCTGTAGTCTATGTCCACAACCTTTATATTACCCTTCACCTTGATGAAAGACAAGTTCGCCCCTATCTTCAGTACTGATGCGCAGTCCGTTTATAGACAGGGTAAAGATATTCGTAAAAGGAGGAAGAGGAGGAAACGGGGCGGTAGCCTTCCTGAGGGAGAAGTTCAGACCCAGAGGAGGTCCGGCAGGAGGGGACGGTGGTAAAGGGGGGGACGTGGTCCTGGTGGCAACCTCAAGCAAACATACCTTACTTGACTTCAAGTACAAGAAGCATTTTAAGGCGCCCAGCGGAGAGCACGGAAAGGGCAAGAATCAGAAGGGAAAGGACGGGGAAGACTTGCTCGTATATGTTCCCATCGGGACCGTGGTCAAAGACGCAGAGACGGGAGAGGTTATATGCGACCTCGTGGAGGAAGGGCAGAGGTGTGTGGTCGCCAAGGGCGGGAGGGGAGGTAGAGGAAACGCCCACTTTGCAACGCCTACTAACCAGGCTCCAAGGTACGCCGAGCCGGGTGAGGAGGGTGAGGAGAGATGGGTCGTTCTAGAGCTGAAGTTGATAGCGGATGTGGGGATAATAGGACTACCGAATGCGGGCAAATCTACGCTTCTTTCGAGGCTGACCAAGGCCAGGCCAAAGGTGGCTGACTACCCCTTTACGACCCTAACACCTAACCTCGGTGTCTTAGAGCTCGACGAGGAGAGGAGGCTCGTCCTCGCCGACATACCAGGGCTGATAGAGAACGCCCACAGGGGGGCCGGCTTGGGACACGAGTTTCTCAGGCATATAGAGCGGACAAAACTCCTGCTCCATTTGATAGATGTATCCGATACAAGAGAGATGGATCCCATCGAAGCCTTCGAGCTCGTGAACAGGGAGATGGAGCTCTACAGTAAAGAGCTCCCTAAGAAGCCCCAGATAGTGGTAGCCAACAAGATAGATGCCCTCTCAAACAAAAATTATCTGGAAGAGCTTAGGAAGTACTTTGAGGACAGAGGGTACGAGTTCCACGCAGTTTCGGCGCTCACAGGAGAAGGTGTAGAGGAGCTAAAGCAACTGTTGTGGAGGAAGTACGAGGAGGTGGTTAATGCCCCTGCTGGGAAGGTATAGGTTCTCCTTCGACACCTGGCGGATCCTTGAGATTGAAGAGAGCTACCTGGAAGAGTCTGAGGAGATAGGAGATCCGGATATAGAGCTAAAGGAATGGGAACCTTTAGAGGGAGTTCCGTGTGAGGATGTGGACGTTGTTTTCGTGGACGGGATAAGGAGGACGGAAAACCTGATATACGTGGAGTATGAGGAGGGGAATTTCTCGGAGGGCGCCTTCGTCTCCCTGGGGGCGGGTGCCCTCTATATGAGATACGGTAGGACCAATCCAGCCCATGAGTCCTTCCAGAACTTCCTGATAAGGAGGTTTATCTTCCTGAGTAAGGGCTTAGAGATAGAGGAGAGATCCGTAACCATCGAGGTGGGGGAAAGCAGGCTCGAGTTCTTTATAGAAGAGGCTAAGAAGGAGATCTCTCCATACGTGAACGAGGTTATGGCGAGGCTCGAGTCGAAGGTGGCGGAGGAGGCCTACAGGTCTAGAAAGCCAAAGCTGATGATAACGGACGGGACCGTCCATTACAGCGCTAAGGTAAAGGAACTTCCCTTCGTCGGGTACGTCAAGAAGCATAAGAGAAGGTACGTTCCAAACGAGAGATCCTGGATATTCAGGGAGCTAGGTCTGGGCCAGAGGACGCCCATAGTCCTGATACACTCCCAGCCTACCTTCGAAGGGGAGGGGGCAAAGAGCTTCGACAAGTTCACCTGGTACGTTAGGATAAGTGAGGACGAAGGGATAAGCGGCGTGGCCAGGCTAGAAATCCCCGCAGGGGTAGGCTTAAAGAGGGCAAAGGAGATCGCAGATCTGACCGCCTGGCTTGTACCTAAGTTCGCCTCCACAGAGTTCTCCGACAGGAGGGCACCCCAGAACCTACTTCCCATAAAGCATTTAGAGAACGCACTTAGAAGAAGGCTCGGAAGCCAGACGCTGATAAGGAGGGCCCTTCTCTCAGAGCTCAGGCCCTAGCCGATCAGATCTTTCAGCTTGCCTAAATCCTCCACAAACTCCCTGTCGGCGGCGGGATTTCTCAGTATGTAGGCGGGATGGTACGTGAGAAGAACCTTTATTTTAGGGTCGTATGGATAGGGATAAACGTTTCCCCTGACCTTAGTTATCGAGAGCTTCTTTCCCAGGATTCCCTCACCGGCCGTGGCGCCGAGGCAACAGATGACCTTCGGCTGTATTATCTCTATCTCCTTCTTCAGGTACGGGAAGCAGGACCTTATCTCTACAGGAGTAGGTTTCCTGTTCCCCGGAGGCCTGCACTTGCAGACGTTTGTTATGTAAACTTCTTCCCGCTTTAGACCTAGAACCTCCTCTATCTTTTTGTTCAGGTACTTTCCCGCCCTCCCTACGAC
>JALWEK010000073.1 GCA_027014185.1 Aquificaceae bacterium | reverse complement strand
TCCGACCGATATGCAGGCCCAGATGATGGCTCTCCTGAGCGTCACCGAAGGTAAATCCATGGTCTATGAGAGTATCTTCGAGAACAGGTTCCAGCACGCCTACGAGCTTATGAAGATGGGAGCAAACATAGATGTGAGAGGCAGGTCGGCCTTCGTGTACGGAGTGGAGAAGCTCAAAGGGGCCGAGGTAAACTCGACCGACCTCAGAGCCTCCGCATCGCTGGTCTTGGCAGGCCTGGTTGCAGAGGGGAGGACTGTTATAAGGGACATATACCACCTCGACAGGGGTTACGAGAGGCTAGAGGAGAAGCTGAACAGCCTGGGAGCCTCCATAGAGAGGCTCCCGCAGACCTTTAGCTGACCTGTACCTTCGCCTCCTTGGATACCTTAACCTTGGGTATCCTTATCTCGAGCACGCCGTCCTTATATTCAGCCTTAGCCTCTTCGGGCTTGACCTCGACGGGAAGGGGTACGATCCTCTCTATCCTTCCGTAGAACCTCTCTACCCTATGGACGTTCTCTGTCTTTTCCTCCCTCTCTTCTTTCCTCTCAGCCTTTATATACACGCTGTTTTCCTTGATCGTTACGTCTATATCTTCCTTCTTAACACCGGGGAGCTCCGCTTTCACCACAACCTCCGAGTCCGTCTCGTAAACGTCAACCGGAGGTGCCAGGATCTCCTCCCTCTCTGCCGCTGCAGGGATAAAGTCCTCCAAGAGCCTGTCGAACTCCTTCCTTATCCTTTCTAGCTCTGCAAAGGGACTCCATACTGCCAATCCTCTCCTCATCTTTCCCACCTCCTTACATTAGTTTTCATATATAATTTTAGTCTTCCATTATCAACTTGTCAAGTCCCCTACCTCTATACCTACGGCCCCTCTCTCCAGCATGAGTTCAATTGCCTTCTCACTGTCGCCTGGGCGAACATCCACACCCTTTATGCCATCCAAGAGTAGCAACGCCTCGAAACCGAGGTTGAGGGCGCCTAAGACCGTGTTCTTGACGCAGTAGTCGGTAGCCACACCGCCAACGAAGACTCTCTTTACACCCCTCTCCCTCAGAAGGGACTCGAGAACCGTTCCCTGAAAGCCCGAGTAAGCGTCGAAATCGGGAGAGGTTCCCTTTGAGATTATGAACTTGTTGTCCAAGGGCATCCTAAGGTCATCATGGAACATAGCTCCCTCCGTGTTCTGGACGCAGTGGGGGGGCCATATACCCCCGTGTCCTTTAAAGGATATGTGGTTTTCGGGGTGCCAGTCTCTTGTGAAGAACACAGGTAGGCCCCTCTTTTCGAACATCTCTATGTATTCGTTAAGTCTCGGAACGATCTTGTCCCCGTCGGGAACAGGGAGCGCTCCTCCGGGCATAAAGTCCTTCTGCATATCTACAACTATCAAGGCGTCCTGATCACCTATCCTCACCTTCATGGGACCACCTCCTCAGATTTTCACAGGAATGTCCTTCTTTATATATATTTCCTTCGTGCTCACCTCGCACAGGAAGGCCTTGACGGTAAAGCCCAGCTCGTAGAACTCCCTGAGGGCCTTTGAAAAATCCGGATCCGTATCCCAATTTGGGGAGAAAACGATGGCGTCCGAACGCTGAACCACGAACACGACCGCTGGCTCGTACCTATTAGAAAGCTCTATTAGCTCACGGACGTGTCTCTCACCCCGCTGTGTGGGAGCATCCGGGAAGAGAGCTACCGAGTTCTTAACCAGGTTCACAGACTTGGTTTCCACCAGCACGCTGCCGTTAAGTAGAAGGTCGAATCTGGATCCGCCTACTCTGGGTTCGTATCTGTACTCCTTAAGCTCCCACGGGTGGGAGCTCCTGCTAAGGTACTCGACCAAAAGCTTGGGGGGAAGATGCGAGTCAACGCAGACGAGGCCTCCTTCTGCCTCTACCAGGATGAGCTCGAAACCGTGCTTTCCGGTGGATTTTTCCCTCAGGAATACCTTAGCACCTTCAACGAGCAACTCTCTGAGCCTGCCCGTGTTCCTAAGGAGTGCGGTGGTCTCTTCCTTTCCAACCTTTACCCTGCAGACGAACCTGTTTACCCTCTCCAGGAACTCCCCTTCTACGAGCTCCCCAAACTCCATCAGTATTTCTTTATCTCTATACCGTACTTCTTTATCCTGTAGTCGAGCTGACGAAGGGTGTAGCCTAGGAGCTTTGCCGCCCTGGACTTCACATAACCGGTTTTCTCCAAGGCCTCCACTATCTTCTCCCTCTCCGTAGCCTGGATCTTTCTGGGTAGGTCCATAGGTTCACTGCCGAGGAGCTTTCTCCTGTAAGCGAGTATGTGTGGGGGAAGATCCACGCCTCTTACGGTACCCTCGTGCATGACCACGAGCCTCTCGATCGTGTTTTCGAGCTCCCTTATGTTCCCAGGCCAGTTGTACTCTATGAGGGACTCAACGGCGTCCGGGGAGAGCTTCACCTTCTTACCGTACTTGGAGTTGTAAGTCTGGAGGAAGTGCTCAACCAGAAGGGGTATATCCTCCTTCCTGTCCCTGAGGGGAGGAACGTGTATGGGAACCACGTTTAGCCTGTAGTAAAGGTCCTCCCTGAACTGACCCTCCTGAACGAGCCTGTATATGTCCCTGTTGGTAGCCGCTATAACTCTCACGTCCACCTTTACAACCTTCTCGCTCCCCAATCTCTCTATCTCTTTGTCCTGGAGTACCCTCAGGAGCTTGGCCTGGAGGGAAAGGGGCATATCCCCTATCTCGTCCAGGAATATGGTTCCTCCGTTGGCAAGCTCAAACTTCCCCTTTTTAGAGGTGTGAGCTCCCGTGAAGGCTCCCTTCTCGTACCCGAACAGCTCGGCCTCTAAGAGGGTTTCGGGTATGGCTGCACAGTTTATCGTTATGAAGGGCTTGTCCTTTCGATTGCTCAGAAAGTGGATCGCCTTCGCTATCATACTCTTTCCCGTACCGCTCTCCCCGGTTATGAGGACGGTGGTATCGGTAGCGGCGACCTTCTTAATAACCTCGATCAGGTTCAGGATCGCGTCGCTCTGCCCCACTATGCCGTGGATGTTGTAGGTTCTCTTCAGCTCCTCCCGTAGGATCTTCTTCTCCTCCTCCCACTCCAGCCTCTCTATCTCCATCCTCTCGTTGAGCTTATAGAACATACCTATGAGCGTCCCGAGTATCATCAGGGTCTCGATCCCCCTCTCTATGCTCTCCTTGGAAGAGAAGGTCTTGAATATGGAGAGCACCCCCACTATGTCCCCTCCCACCTTGACCGGGACAGCCACGAAGGTCTCGTCACCCCTGAGTTTATCCCTAACCCTAGTCTTGTTCAGGAAGGCCGGGTTTGAACGCAGGTCCGTAAGGACAACAGGGACTCCTGTTTTGAAGACCTTTCCAGTTATACCCTCTCCCCTTTTGAATATCCCCCTCTTTATCTCCTCGTCGGAGAAGCCGAAGGCCTTGAATATCTGGAGCGCCTTTATGTGGGGTTTGAATATTGCCACAAAGCTCAGCTCAACGTCCCAGAAGGAGTACAGCGTCTTTAGAATGTCCTTTATAGCCTCCTCGAAGTCGTGGCTTCTACTGAGGACCTTGGCAACCTCGTTTACTATCGTCAGTTCCCTTGTCTCTAAGCTCCTTCTGTCGGTGATGCCTTCCATATCCTCAGAACTAAAAGTATAATTTATATCCCTGAAGGGGACGTAGCTCAGACTGGGAGAGCGCCGCCCTCGCACGGCGGAGGTCGGGGGTTCAAATCCCCTCGTCTCCATTTTTCTAACTTAGATTAGAAAGGAGAGGAGGCACGGCGGGGCCTCCCCCTAAAATGGGCTTACCCTCCTATGGAGATAAGTATGGAGCTTTTAGAAAGGAAATCCCATAAGATTCTCTTAGGTATCTCTAAGGTGTAAAAATATGCTTAATAGCTTATAAGTTAAAATTTTCACAATGGAAGCTCTGATAGAAAAAGCCAAGGTCTTACAGGAAGCTCTGCCGTACATAAGGGAGTTCCATGGTAAGGTCTTCGTGGTAAAGTACGGCGGCTCTGCGATGACACAGGAACATCTGAGAGAATCCTTTGCGAAGGACATAGTTCTGCTAAAGTACGTTGGGATAAACGTAGTCATAGTTCATGGAGGAGGACCGCAGATAAGTGCAACCCTCGAGAGGTACGGTATAAAA
>JALWEK010000072.1 GCA_027014185.1 Aquificaceae bacterium | reverse complement strand
GTCGTGGGTCAATCCTTCGGGGCGAAGCCTAAGAAGATCTCCATCGAGGACGCCCTGAAGGAGCATTTGGGGGTAGGACTCTCCGGTCTTAAGGAGAGCAATCTTATCAACATCAAGGCACCTACAATCGCTGAGTCTGGGGCCAACGTTCCCGTCCAGGTTTCCGCCAATATACCTGTGGATCAGGTTGAAGCTCTCTATCTCTTTGCGGACGCTAACTTCAACCCCTGGATAACGACCGTTGAGATTACACCGATGAACGGGGAGGTGTTCTTTGCGACGAGGATAAAGCTCGCCAAAACCTCTCCGGTAAGGGCTGTCGTTAAGATGAAGGATGGAACTCTCCTAGCCGCTGCCAAAGAGGTTAAGGTTACCGTCGGCGGTTGCGGTTAATAAACCTAAAAAACTTTAAAGGGAGGTAGAAGATGGCAAGAATAGGAAGGGCTATAGTAAGGGTTCCAAGGAGGATCAGCAAGGGGCAGGTCTTCAAGGTGCAGATGGTCATCACCCACCCGATGGAGACCGGTCTCAGAAAGGACAAGAAGACCGGAAAGCTGATACCGGCCCACTACATAACGAAGGTGGAGTTCCTCTTCAACGGGAAGAAGGTAACCACACTTCATACCGGACCCGGTATAAGTAAGAACCCGTACTTCGCCGTCAAGATGAAGGCGACCGAGTCCGGAACTCTAACTATCAAGTACGAAGACAACAAGGGAGGCAAGTGGGAAAAGAGCGTTAAAGTTAAAGTTTCCTGAAAGGAGGGGTTAGGATGAGAAAAAGAACCTTACTCGCTTCGGCCATTATGGCTGGAGGGGCAGTTTTAACGGCGGCGGTTGCTCAGGAGCAGCTCCCCACCCACCTGAAGGAGCTCCTTGAGCTCGGAATGCACCCGGGTCACGCGTACGTCGATGAAGGTAGGGAGATGTTCCATACACCCGGGCCTAACGGAAAGTCCTGCGCCACCTGTCACGGTCAGGACGGAAAGAAGCTCGAAGGCGCCTACGCCAAGATGCCCAGATACTACAAGGATATAGGCAAGGTTGCCGACATAGACACTAGGATCCTCGCATGTATGACCAAGTACATGGGATACGACAAGAACGACAAGAAGTTCATGAAGAAGTTTAAGAAGTGGAACGGTCCTTACAGGGTGCCTCTCGCTTCCTATGTGGCGTCTCTGAGTAACGGTATGAGGATAGACGTCAAGCTCGATGATCCCCAGGAGAAAGAACTATACAAGATGGGAGAAAAGCTCTGGTACATGAGGGTAGGAGCTAGGGACTTCTCCTGCGGTATATGCCACACAGTTCTCGCAGGAAAGAGGATAAGACTCCAAGGACTTCCCGACCCTGTCAAGAACAAGGTTTATGCTCACTGGCCCGCTTACAGGTTCGGTTCGGACAGGATGTGGACTATGGAAGACAGGGTAAGGAGCTGTTTCAAGGCTTACCTGCTCTATACAAAGCAGTGGAGTAAGAAGGACTGGGTGAAGAAACCCCCGCCCTTCTCCGACTGGGTTATAGCTCTCGAGCTCTACATGAAGCACGCAGCCAATGGGGCAACCGTTGAAGTTCCCGGACTCTTGAGATAAAGGAGGGGCGAAGATGAGGAAATTTGTTCTTGCAGGAGCTTTTGTTGGTTTAGGACTTTTGGTAGCGTGTCAGCCGGCGGCACAGAAGGCCGAGGCTCCCAAAGCTGAGAAGAAAAAGTTGAGCTCCAAAGAGAAGTTTAAGATAGCTCTAGCCAACCAAGATAAATGGCAGAAGGCCTGTTCTAATCCCACCCAGCTTGTACCCGAGGGGATAGACGTTGAGACCTTTAAGAAGGAGATGCTCGCCACCGTCAAGTTCCCCGAGGGCGGGGTCGTAGGTAAGAACATAGCGAGGGGTGAAAAGCTCTTCGGAGACCCCAAGAAGGGCGGAAAGAGCAGAAGGGGTAACTGTTACGCCTGCCACTGCGGAGATCCCAAGATACTCGCGTGCGGTAACATAGGGCCATCTCTCAGAGGATACGGAAAGAGGGGAATAGATCCGAAGGATACCTACATCAGGATATACAACTCCTGGGCACAGAACCCCTGTTCGGTGATGCCGAGGCTTGGTTACCACGGGGTTCTCAAGCCCGAAGAGATCGCCGATATAGTAGCCTACATGCATGATCCCAACTCCCCGCTCAACAAGTGATCCCACTCCAGGGGGACTTCCGGTCCCCCTGATTTTCAACATTGCTTTCCGTTTTGTGGTATTTCTTTTTTTTATGTTTAGAGGAGGTGACGGCAGATGCAGCTGACACGTAGAGACTTCTTAGAACTGGCCATAGTAACGGGGGCGTACCTGAGCGCCAACCCCGTTTCGGCCCTGGCCAATATGAAGTACGAAGACATAATGAGGTTCAAGCCCGTTGGGAACGTTACTCTCGTGTTCACAACGGATATGCACGCACACCTGGACCCACTTTACTTTGCAGAGCCCATGAACCTCTTGGCTCCAAAACAGCTCCAGGGCAAGCCCGGTTACATAACGGGCATGGACTTTCTCAAGTACTACAAGATAGCCCCCGGGACCCTGGAGGCTTACTTTACCAGCTGCGTTGATTTCCCCAAGCTCGCCCAGAAGTTCGGTAAGATGGGCGGGGCCGAGTACGTGGCCTCGGTGATAAAGCACATAGTAGAGGAGAGGGGAAGGGATAAGTGCCTCATCATGGACGGCGGGGATACGTGGACCACGACCGCCATAGGAACCTTCACCGAAGGTAAGGCGGTCGTAGATTGGATGAACTACGTTGGGTACGACTACTTCGTCGCACACTGGGACTTCACCTTCGGTAAGGATATATTCCTCCAGAGGATAGATGACCTTAAGAAGGGCGGTTGTGAGTTCATAACCCACAACGTGGTCGATGAGCTATGGGGAGAGCTCGTCTTCAAGCCCTACGCCATAAGGGAGGTAAACGGCGTCAAGCTCGGGATAATAGGAAGCTCCTTCCCCTATACCCCCATAGCTAACCCCAAACAGTTCGTCGAGGGCTGGAGCTTCGGTATAAGGGAGGATCAGCTCCAGCAATTTGTAAACGAGCTCAGAGAACAGCACAAGGTGGATGCAGTGATATTCCTTACACACAACGGTCTGCCCCTTGATCTCAAGATAGCTGAGGTCGTTCAGGGTATAGACGTGATCATATCCGGACACACTCACGATGTCACACCCAAAGCGGTCAGGGTAGGGAAGACCCTCATAGTCATCGCCGGTTCCCACGGTAAGTTCGTCGGAAGACTCGACCTGGACATCAGGAACGGAAGGATAAGGGACTACAACTTCAAGCTCTACCCGGTTGCCTCCAACCTAATACCTCCCGACAAGGGAGCGAGGAAGGTGGTGGAGAAGTGGAGGAAGCAGGTAGCCAAGCAGTACAAACTCGATGAGGAGATAGGTGTTGCCGAGGTAATGCTCTACAAGAGGGATACCTTCTTCTCCACCTGGGATTGGCTCGTTGGGGAGGCTATAAACGATTACTACGGCGGAGATCTCGACGTTGTTCACTCCCCCGGCTACAGATGGGGAACGACCGTCCTTCCCGGTCAGAAGATAACGGTAAATCATGTTTACGACTACACCGCCATAACCTACCCCAACGTTTACGTCCTCAAGAGGAAGGGCAAAGACCTTCTCAACATATGGGAGGACGTTGCCGACAACGTCTTCAACCCCGACCCCTTCTACCAGCAGGGCGGAGACATGACGAGGATATGGAACGTGGAGTACGAGATAGAGATAAACGGTCCTCAGTACAACAGGATAAGGAGGGTATGGATAGGAGGAAAGCCTCTCAAGGAGAACAAGGAGTACCTCGTAGCCGTTTACGGAGGACCCCCACCACCTCCCGACGCGATAGAGCCCGACTACAAACCCGTTCCCGTCTATGACATACTCATCGATTACATAAAGAAGAAGAGGAACATCAAGGTCAGGACGGAGCCCAACGTCAAAGTCCTCGACGCTCCCTACAAGACCTACGACCAGTGCTATAAGGTATGAGAGCGATAATCTTTTTGGCGGGCGGCCTTCTGGTCGTCTTCGCCTTTATCTTCTATGTAAAGAACTATCTGATAACTCCCAGGAATATGTTTTTCTTCACCGTCGAGGTGGTTGGAAAGAAGCACGAGGACGTCGTCAAGGAGCTGGTGGATAGATTGAACGATAAAGGTCTCAATGTCATAAGGACGCTTCCCATGTCCAAGGTGATCCACGCAAGGGGGGTAAAGGACTTCCCTAACTACACCACGGTCCTTGCCTGCGACATACCTCAGAAGAAGGAGATCCTTCTTAAGGTTCCCTTTATGAGTGTTCTTATTCCTTGCAGCGTAGCTGTGTATGAGAAGGATGGAAAGGTTTACATCACATCCCTCAAGGAGATGCTCATCGTTAAAGACTACTCCCAAGAGCTGGGGGACAGGTACGCCCAGATAATAGTGGACACGTACCAGAAACTCCGGATAGCTATGGCCGAGGTCGCGAAGGGAGAAAAGCGATGAGAAAACTACTCCTGCTCCTGCTTATATTCACGAGCTTGCTGGTAGCTCAGGAGAGAAAGGAACACCCCCTCCAGTACGAGGAAGTGATCGAAGGCATGGACTTTGAAGACGTGAAGCTCCTTCTAAAGACCGCGTTAGATGGGAGGAACATGAACGTTCTCGGCGTCGTCGATGTCTCTACTGAGAAGCCGAGGTTCTCTTACATGCTGGTCTGCAATCTATCCTATGCGGAGAAGATATTTAGGGAGTTCCCACAGCTCGGCGTTATGGCCCCCTGCAGGATATACCTCTATGAGAGGGAAGACGGTTCGGTGGTTGTAGGGTTCATAAACGTGGACACGCTGCTCAAGGTCTTTAAGAAGGATCTCTCCGATCAGGCGAAGGAGCTCTTTAAGAAGGCAGATCGGGATGTTAAATCTGCCATCAGAGAGGTGAAGGGGGAGCTATGAAACTCTTGCTGGCTCTACTGCTTTTTTCCCTATCCTTTGCCTCCGAATACCCGAAGCACGTTAAGGAAACCTTTAAGAAGATAAAGGACAACGTCTACGGTGTCTTCGGTGTTTACGAGCAGGTGAGCTACGAAAACAGGGGCTTTATCTCAAACGCCTACTTCGTGGTTACCGAGGAGGCCGTGGTGGTTATAGACGCCCTTACAACGTACAAGCTCGGTAAAGAGCTCGTCGAAACTATCAGGAGCGTGACTGACAAGCCCATAAAGTTCGCCGTGATAACCCACTACCACACCGATCACTTCTACGGCGTGGGGGCCCTGAAGGAAGCCGGGGCAACCATAATAGCCCACGAGTGGGCCTTCGACTACGTATCCCAGCCGTCGAGCTGGAACTTCTACGAGGCGCGGAAGAAGATACTCAAGGAGCACATGGAAGGTACAGAGATGGTGGAACCCGACATAACGATAACACAGGGGCTTGACATACACTCGGGAAAGAAGAAATTCGTTGTCAGGCATTACTGCAAGGCCCACACTCCTGGGGACATAGTTATCTGGATGCCTGAGGAGAAGGTCCTCTTCAGCGGGGATATAGTCTTCGATGGTAGGCTCCCCTTCTTGGGGTCCGGCAATTCCAAAACCTGGCTCGTGTGTTTGAAGAAGATCCTAGAGCTAGATCCCGATGTCCTGCTGCCTGGCCATGGCAAACCGATGCATACTAAGGAGAGGATAAGGGAGAGGGTGAACTGGACCTACAAGTACATAAGCGATCTCAGGAACACCATAAGGAAGATGATAGAGGAGGGCAGGGATATAGATTACGTCAGGGAGCACATAAACGAGGCGCTCTTAGAGATAGACCCCTCCTACGCCCAGGTTCCTGTGTTCTTTGATGTAAATCCGGTGAACGCGTATTACGTTTACTTCGAGGTGGAGAACGAGCTCCTGGAAGAGGGAGAGTGAACCTCCAAATCTGTGAACACGAGTATCTCTCTACCGCTTTGAACCCTTGCTGCCGGGATGTCCTCACCCTTTAATAGCTTCTCCAGAACCTCTTGTTTTTCCTCACCGAGAACGAGAAAGCTCACAGTCCGGGATCTGTTTATGTACTCCAAGCTCATGCTTATCCTCTCGAGACCGTCTGGAGACTTTGACGTGCAAGCGTTCTCTCCACATGGCTTGCAGGGAACGTCCGGAAATATAGAGGCGGTGTGCCCGTCCCTGCCGATGCCAAGGAGTATAAGATCGAGTACGCCGGCCTTGGAGAGGGCCCTGTTAAAGTCCTCGCAGGCAGCTTTCAAGGGTAGCTCCGTCTTTACACGGTAGATCTTCGCCCTCTCGCCGAGAAACTCTCTGAGCATCCTGTAGTTGCTCTTCGGATCTTCGGAGGGAACGAACCTCTCGTCCGTGGGGAAGATCAGGGTCCTCTCCCAGTGAGCGAAGATGTATGAGAGAATTTTGTAGGCCAGCTTTGGAGAATCCCCTCCGGCGAGGCCGAGCTTGGCGACACCCTTTTTGCCAACACACTCCTCCGCGACACCCCTTATAAAGTCCGCGAGCCTCTCGCTCACCTCTACCGCATCCCTGCCCCTTACCAATCTATACAAGGATCCAGCTCCTTCCGTCCTTCCTTATGAACTCCTCGGCCTCCTTGGGTCCCCAGCTTCCCGGCTCGTAAAGGTAGAGCTCTTCGTCCTTCTCCCAGCTCTCTATTATCGGCTGGACTATCTCCCAAGCGAGCTCCGACTCGTCCTCCCTTATGAAGAGGGTCTGATCCCCATTAACTATGTCTTCCAGCAGGGTCTCGTACGCTTCAGGAGGTTCCTCGATACTCTGGGCTATGTCCGTTTCCATGGAGCTTTCGACCGTGCAGGCCAGCAGTCCTGAGGGCGGCATAACCTGGAACCTGAAGATCAGCTTATTCCTCGGGGCGATCTCGAAGGCGAGCTTGTTCTGCTGGGGCATACAACCCAGGAGCTTCCCGAAGTTTCCGGGAACTTCCTTGAAGACTACGACCGCCTGAGTTCTCTTCTCCTTGAGTTTCTTTCCGGTTCTTAGGTAGAAGGGGACATCTTCCCATCTGAAGTTCTGTATGTAGAGCTTCAAGGCCACGAAGGTTTCTGTATTCGATTCTCTCCCAAGCTCCTCCCTGTAGCCTTTGTACTGACCCCTTACGGCGAACTTCTTAACCTCCGAGGTCTTTATCTTCCTTATGGACTCCAGAACCTTTACCTTCTCATCCCTTATCTTCTCCGCACTCATCACCGCCGGGGGTTCCATGGCGAGGAAGGAGAGTATCTGGAGCATATGGTTCTGGACCATGTCCCTGAGGGCACCCACCCTGTCGTAGTATGAAACCCTTCCCTCGAGGCCGACGGTCTCCAGTGCTGAGATCTGGATGTTGTCTATGAAGTTCTTGTTCCATATACCCTCGAATATGTAGTTGGAGAAGCGGACCGAGAGTATGTTCTGAACCTGGAGCTTCCCTAAAAAGTGGTCAATCCTGTATATCTCCCTCTCCGTGAAGTAACGCTTGAGCTGAAAGTTGAGCCTCTTGGCAGATTCCAGGTCGAACCCGAAGGGTTTTTCCACAACTATCTTCCTAGGGTTCGTAAAGCTCCTCAGGAAGGCTCCCAGATGGGTTACCGCCGTCTCGAACAGGTCCGGAGGGAGCGCCAGGTAAAATATCAGCTCTACTCCCGGAAGGTTCTCTATCTCCTGGGCAATCTTTCTGTAACTTTCCCTGGCCCTTACATCGAACTCTATGAACCTGAGCGGGACTGAGACCTCCCTCCTAAACCTCTCCTCGAAGGCCTCTATCTTTCCCCTCTCCCTGCCCAGGGCGTAAACCCCCACGAGCTTTCCGAGCTTTCCCTTCTTTGCGAGCCTCTCTATACCTGGATAGAGCTTTCTCCTGGCGAGGTCTCCCGTGCCACCCAGTATGAAGAAGGCAACCCTCTTATCCATCCTTCTTCTTTACCTCGTGCCTGCCGAACTCGTATCTGAGTGTTGCAAGGAGCTTGTCCCTGAAGGAGTCTCCCTGTCTTGAGCGGAACCTGTTGAAAAGGGAGTCGGCTATTACCCAGAGTGGAACCCCGAGCTCCACCGCCGTCTGAACGGTCCACCTCCCCTCCCCCGAGTCCAGAACGTAGGGCTCTACATCCTTTAGATCCCCGAAGTCTTCGAACGATCTGTATGTGAGATCCATAAGCCAGGACCTTATCACGCTCCCCTTCGTATATACCCTTGCCACCTCTTTGAGATCCAGATCGTACTGGGATTCCTTCATGAGCTCGAACCCCTCCGCGATGGCCTGCATCATCCCATACTCTATGCCGTTGTGGACCATCTTAACGAAGTGGCCCGCCCCCGCCTTCCCGAGGAAAGCGTAACCGTCTCCTTCATAGGCGAGATCCGAAAAGAGATCTTCGATCTCCCTGAACACCTCTTCTTCCCCTCCCACCATAAGGCAGTAACCCTGCTCCTCTCCCCATACGCCACCGCTCACCCCAACGTCAAGAAAGTGAACCCCCATGCTGGATAGCTCGTTAAACCTCCTTACGGAGTCTTTGTAAAAGGAGTTACCTCCGTCTATAACGATGTCGCCCTCGGTAAGGTAGGCCTTAAGCTCTTTCAGGACGCTGTCCACCACATGGGCGGGGACCATTATCCAGATTAGCTTTCTGTCCGAGAAGCTACCGCAGAGGAACTCAAGCTCTTCGAAGGCTTCTATACCACTCTCCTCGGCCTTCCTTAGGGACTCCTCACTCTTGTCGTAGCCAAACACAGTCCAGCCCTTCTTCAGCAACCTCCTTCCTATGCCCGATCCCATCCTCCCCAGCCCTACGATACCTATTTCCCTCATAGGGATATTGTAAGTCCTTTAAAATTGTTTAGGTGATACTGAGCGGCAGACTGGCAGATCTGGGGTGTAGGTCCGTTCTGAGGATAAAAAGATCCGCCATAAGATGGAACGTTGAGGAGATCTACAGGTTCTCCGGTAAGAAGATAATCGCCGTGGTCAAGTCCGATGCTTACGGGATCGGGGTAAAGCAGGTGGCCCCTATACTTAGGGAGCTTGATCCCGTGGACTCTTTCGCCGTCGCCTGTGTGGAGGAAGGTGTCTTTTTGAGGGAGCTGGGTGTCAGGAGGGAGATTATAATCCTGGGCGGTATTTTGCCGGAAGAGCTTGAGGCTGTTAAGGAGTACAGGCTGACTCCTGTGGTCTCTGATCCAGAACACCTGAAGGTGATAGGAAAGGAGGATATCAGGTTCCACGTTAAGTACGACACGGGTATGGGCAGACTCGGTTTTGTGGATGAGATAGTGGACGATCCCAGGATAGTTGGTGTAATGAGCCATCTGTCCACACCTGCGGACAGGGAGTTCTCCCTCCGTCAGATAGAGGGCTTCAGAAAGATAGCGGAGAGGTACTCAGGTAGAGGGCTAAAGGTTCACATAGAGAGCTCCGCGGGTATAGTGTACAGGGTACCGTTCGCTACCCACGTCAGGATAGGCCTCGCTCTCTACGGGGAGAAACCCCTGAGGGATTACCCTCTTAAACTTGAGCCCGCTGTTAGCGTGTTCGCTAGAGTCCTTTCGGTAAAGGAGGTTCCGGCCGGATTTCCCATATCTTACGGCAGGACTTACGTAACTGAGAAAAGAACCAGGATAGGGGTAGTTGCCTTCGGATACGCGGATGGACTTATGAAGAGCCTGTCCAACAGAGGATACCTACTGTTCGAGGGAAATAAGCTGCCGATCCTCGGAAACATAACGATGGATATGACGGTTGTGGAGGTGGGAGATCTGGGTGTGAAGCCAGGCGATTGGGTGAGCGTGGTGGACGAGAGCAGAACCTTCGGGGACCTCGCCAGAGAAGCCGGCACTATCCCCTACGAACTGATGTGCAATATATCGAGCAGGGTTAAGAGGGAGGTCATTTGAGGGAGAGTATCCACTCTGCCAGTTTCCTTGCCTCCTCCTCTGTGACAGGTTGGGGTGTCATGGGTATGCTACCCCACTTTCCCATGCTTCCCTTTGTGATGCTCTTTACGAGCTCATCTACAGCGTTCTCCTTTCCCGCATACTTCTTGGCTATATCAACGTAGGCAGGACCGACCTTCTTTCTGTCTATATCGTGACAGGCGAAGCATCCCTTCTTGTCGGCCAAGGCGTACTCCTCGCTGACCTGCTTCTTCTCCTGGACCTTCTGCGCTTCCTTAACTTCCTTCTTGGGAGGGGCTTCGGCCTTCTCTTCCTTCTTTTCACAGGCTACTGAGAAGAGAGCCGCCGTTATAAAAAGACCGCCCAGTACGTACCTGAACCTCATCTGTACCTCCTGCGTTATGTTGACCTCAAGCGCTCCATTATTATTTTAACCGCTTCCTCTACGCCCCCGGGATTGCTACCTCCACCCTGGGCCATATCGGGTCTGCCCCCACCTCCGCCCTTGAGGGCTTTCCCCACCTCCTTTATAAGCTCGTTCGCCTTTACCTTATCTGTTATTCCTTTAGAGACAGCCACCACCGTAGAGACCTTACCGTCCTTTTCCGAAACAAGGAAGACCACATCTTTCCCTGTCTTGTGTCTGAGCATATCGGCCAGGTTCCGGAGCTCCTCGGCGCCCACGTCCCTGAACCTGCCCCAGAATAGTGTGTAGTCTCCAACTTCCTCCCTTCTCACGGAGCTCTCCGCCTGCGTCTTCAGAAGCTCCTGCCTGAGCCTTGAGATTTCTTTCTCCTTTTCCTTTATCTCCTCTTTAAGGGCCTCTATCCTGTCCAGGATCTCCTCCTGCTTTGCGTTCAGAGCGGACCCGACGTCTTCTAAGAGCGTATGCTCTCTAAAGGCGGTCTCCACCGCCCATCTTCCGGTCTGGGCTATAAGTCTTCTTACCCCAGCTCCCACCGAGGACTCGGAGATTATCTTGAAGTAGCCTATGTCTCCGGTCCTCGAGACGTGGGTCCCACCGCAGAGCTCCCTCGAGAAGTCCCCTGCGGATATAACCCTGACCCTATCTCCGTACTTCTCCTCGAATATGGCGACCGCTCCGCTCCTTATGGCCTCCTGGTAGGCCATCTCCTTCACGCTAACGGGTAGGTTCTCCCTTATCTTCTCGTTCACAAGCTCCTCTATCCTCTGCATCTCCTCCCTAGAGAGAGGCTCGAAGTGTGTGAAGTCGAACCTCAGATACCTGTCTGCCACCAGAGACCCAGCCTGCCTCACGTGCTCTCCCAGAAGGTTCTTCAGGGCCGCGTGCAGGAGGTGGGTAGCGGTGTGGTTCCTCATTATGTCCTCCCTCCTTTCTCTGTCTATCCTCGCCACCACCCTGTCGCCTACCTTCAGACTTCCCTTGATCACCCTGCCGATGTGGACTATCACACCCTCCACCGGTGACTGGGTGTCCTCGACCTTGAAAAGGGCCCTGTCCGTCTCTACTATCCCCGTATCCCCCACCTGACCCCCCCTCTCGGGGTAGAAGGGGGTCTCTTTGAGGACGAGTTCCGCCTCCTCTCCTTCCTTTACCTCGCTGACGAGATCCTCCCCCTTGACTATACCTATCAGCTGGGTCTCGAACTCGTGGTGGTCGTAGCCCACGAACTCGGAGGTCTTGCCTATCTCCTTTAGATGCTGGTAAACGGGCTTTACCTTTTTCGTCTCCACCTTAAAGTGCTTGCGAGCCCTCTCCCTCTGCTTTTCCATCTCCCTCTGGAAGCCCTCGAGGTCTATCCTGAGTCCTTTCTCCTTAGCTATCTCCTCTATCAGATCGAGGGGAAAGCCGTAGGTGTCGTAAGCCTTGAATACCTCCTCTCCTTTCAGAACGTCCCTTCCCTCCTCCTTGGCCTTCGCTACTAGTTCCTCTATGGCCTCCATGCCCGCCCTCAGTGTCCTGATGAACCTCTCCTCCTCTCCTTTGACTATTCCCTTGACGAACTCCCTGCTCATCTCCAGCTCGGGGTACGGCCCCTTCATTATCTCCACGACGAGATCTATACCTCTGTGAAGGAAGGGGTCTTTGACGCCCAGCTTGTAGCCGAACCTGAGGGCTCTTCTCAGTATCCGCCTGATCACGTATCCCCTCCCCTCGTTGGAGGGGATCACTCCGTCCGAGATGGCGAAGGTCAGGGCTCTCAGGTGGTCCGCTATAACTCTCAGAGCTACATCAGTTTCGAAGCTCTCCCCGTATTTAGCTCTGGAGATCTCCTCCCCGAACTCTATCAGGGGATAGATTATGTCTATCTCGTAGTTGGTCTTTGTCTTCTGGAGGACGCTCGCTATCCTCTCGAGGCCCATCCCCGTGTCTATGTTGGGCTTTGGAAGAGGCGTGAGGTTTCCCTTCTCATCCCTGTTGTACTGCATAAAGACCAGGTTCCAGATCTCCAGATACCTCTCCTCTCCCTCGTACTCCTCCCCTCTGTCTACGTATATCTCCGAAGAGGGACCGCAGGGCCCTGTGTCGCCCATCTGCCAGAAGTTGTCCTCCTCTCCCAGCTTCCATATCCTCTCGGGAGGAAGACCTATCTCCTCGTTCCAGATCCTGAAGGCCTCCTCGTCATCCCTGTAAACCGAGACGTAGAGCTTTTCTTTAGGAAGTTTTAGGTGCTCTGTGACGAACTCCCAGGCGAACTCTATCGCCTCCTTCTTGAAGTAGTCTCCGAAGGAGAAGTTCCCCAGCATTTCGAAGAAGGTGTGGTGCCTGGAGGTGTATCCTACCTGCTCCAGGTCGTTGTGCTTTCCCGAAACCCTCAGACACTTCTGACAGGAGACCGCCCTCGTGTAGGGCCTCTTCTCCAGGCCGAGGAATACGTTCTTGAAGGGAACCATCCCCGCGTTCACGAAGAGAAGCGTGGGGTCGCTTTCGGGTATCAGAGGAGCACTTTTGACCCTTGTGTGTCCCTTCTTCTCGAAGAAGCTAAGGAAAAGCTCTCTGATCTCGTGTGCACTCAAGCTCATGGCATTTAAATTATATCTTCAGGGAAGCAGGCTGAAGGGCGTATGTCATGAGGGTAGGTCTATCTCCGGGAGAGCTTGAGGAGAGCCTGAGGCTCGCTATGGCCACTCAGCAGCTCAGGACCATAGAGCAGAAGATAAAGGCCCACGAACTCGCTCACAAAACTGTGGGAGGAGATCTGGCAGGTCCGGTCAGGTACAAGTACACGAAAGGACCGGACGGGAAGCTCTACATAACTGG
>JALWEK010000071.1 GCA_027014185.1 Aquificaceae bacterium | reverse complement strand
GAACCCCTTGGAGGTTATCTCCAGGATAACCTCCTGCATGGGGGTATCCTCTCTCACAAGGGGCAGCTCCTCGTCCGTGTGATAGAGGTCTTTGACCAGCCTGAGCCTTCTTCCGAGGGCTCCCGCAGGGTGTCTGAGGGCGAAGTCTCTTTCCGTGAAGCCCCGGAGCCTCAAAAGTGCCATCGCTATCGCGTCCCCGAGGGCGAGGGTCGCAGTCGATGAGGTAGTGGGTGCGAGCTGTAGGGGACATGCCTCCTTTTCCACGTTCAGGAAGAGGTGGACGTCGCTGTATTTGGCGAGGGTGGAATCGGGCCTGTTGGTTACAGCTATCAGGGGGATACCCAGCATCTTCAGGTAGGGGACAAGGGCCAATACTTCCCCCGACTCCCCGCTGTTGGATATGGCTATCACCACGTCGCCCTTGTCTATCACTCCCAGATCCCCGTGGAGGGCTTCTGAAGGATGGAGGAAGTGGGCGGGCGTTCCCGTGCTGGCGAGGGTCGAGGCTATCTTCCTGGCTACGTGCCCGGATTTGCCTATCCCCGTCAGTATTACCTTGCCCCTGCACCCGAGAAGTATCTCAACGGCTTTGACGAAGCTCTCGTCCAGGCTCTCTTTAAGCCTCTCTAAGCCTCTTATCTCCTCCTCTATTACCTTCCTTCCCTGCTCCAGTATCTCCTCAGGGTTCATGCCTTCGCTTTGAAGTTCTCTATCCCCTTCTTGATCTCATCTATGGCGCTCTGGACACCTTTGAAGCTCTCCACCTTCACCCACTTACCCGGTTCGAGTTCCTTGTAGTGTTCGAAGAAGTGCTTTATCCTGTCGAGGATAACCTGGGGAAGATCGTCCACCGTCTTTACCTTATCGTAGGATGGATCGAGCTTGGAGTGGGGCACCGCTATGAGCTTGGTATCTATGCCTTCCTCGTCCCTCATCTCGAGCATGCCTATCGGCCTGCATCTGATAACCGATCCCGGAACAACCGGTTCCCTCGAGATCACGAGAACGTCCACAGGGTCCCCGTCGTCCGCCAGGGTCTGGGGGATGAAGCCGTAGTTGAAGGGGTAGTACATGGCTGTGAAGAGAAACCTGTCCACGAAGACGGCCCCGCTCTCCTTGTCCACCTCGTACTTTATACCGCTTCCCTGAGGTATCTCGACCACGACGAATATGTCCTCGGGAGGGTTCTTCCCGGGGGGTATCTTCTCAAAACCCATCCTCACACCTCCTCATAACTATTTTCCTACAAGACGAAGCAGATCGTTTATTACCACGAAGGCCATAAGTGAAATTATCAGGGCAAAACCAACCTTCTGCCAGTACTCCTTGAACTTATCGGGTAGCGGTCTCCTGCGGATACTTTCAATTAGAAAGAGGAGTATCAGCCCACCGTCCAGGATCGGAAGGGGGAGTAGGTTGAAGATACCTAGCTGTAGTGAAATGAACGCCATGGATGACAGGTAAGGTATTATCCCACTCTGCGCCGCCTGTCCTGCGAACTGGGCTATAGCTATCGGTCCCCCTAAGGTCTTTATGGAAACAGCTCCGGTGATAAGCCCTCCGAGGACCTCAAAGGTCAGGAGGAAAAGCTCCTTGGTTCTATTGAGGGCCATAAGGGCCGCTTCACCAACGGGATAGGATTCCTTTACCGTCTCCACCCTTGGGGCTATACCGAGAACGGGGAGCTTGGTCTTGGGATGGAGGGCAGGGACTACCTCCTTCTCCAGTATCTCGTCTCCTCGCTTTAGCTTCAGCTTTATAGGCTCTCCCTTGCTCTCCCTTATCAGCTTGACAGCTTCGTACCAGCTCTTCACGGGAACACCGTTTATCTCCAGTATCCTGTCTCCGGGCCTTATACCCACCTGGTACGCGGGGGCTGGCCCCACCCCGGGTATCTTCTCGAAGACCCTCCCCACAACGGGCTCTAAGGAGGGGTTTATGCCTAAGCTCTCCTGTCCGGTTTCGAGCTTTGGCAGGGTAGCTTGCAGCGTTATGAGCTTTCCGTTCCTCTCTATGAGGATCTTTACCTTCCTCTCACCTTCGAGTGTGTTCTTGAGAACCGCCTGCCTTATCTCCTCCCAGCTCTTTATCTCCACATCACCTATCTTGATTATCCTGTCTCCGGGCCTTATACCTACCCTGCTCGCCCAGGAGTTTTCCTCTACGTAGCCGACAACCGCAGGCTCTTTGGCGTACTTTGGAACCTCCACCCCAGCTGTGAAAACCACTGTGAGCAGGACTACCGTCAGGATTATGTTGAACAGAGGACCTCCGAAGGCTATCAGTATCTTCTGCCAGTTGGGTTTGGAGGAGAACGCCTTCGGGTCTTCGAGCCTCTCCTCCTCTCCGTAGAGCTTCACGTACCCGCCGAGGGGAATGGCGGCCACCTGGTACATGGTCTCACCGAACCTCTTGGCCACCAGGGCCGGGCCGAACCCAACCGAAAACACCTCCACCCTGACGCCGAAGAGCTTTGCAAATAGGAAATGTCCAAGCTCGTGGAACCATATAAGAAATCCCACGAGCACCAGGAAAGCCAGGATAGTTTCCATTACTCCTCCTTGATAACCTTAACTATAACCTTCCTCTCCCTGGGACCGTCGAACTCGGCCAGGAAGATGGCCTCCCATGTCCCGAGGGAAAGTTCTCCGTCCACAACGGGGATAATCCTCGAGTTACCTATTATGGCGCTCCTTATGTGGGCTGCCGAGTTCCCCTCTCCGTGTTCGTAGTTAGGGTCGCTCCAGGGTACCAGCCTTTCAACCATGTAAGCTATGTCCTTAACCACGTCCGGATCGGCACCTTCGTTTATGAATACACAGGCTGTTGTATGGGGAACGTAGACTACGCATAGGCCCTCCTTGATACCGGAGCGCCTTACCACATCCCTGACCTGGGGGGTTATGTTCACCATGCTGGTGTGCTTCGTGGTTCTTACCTTGAAAACTTCCGTCATGGGGAAGTATTTTAACCCTGTCCCCCGAAATCCTGAAGCCTGCGCTTTATGAACTCCCAGCTCCAGGCCCTCTGCTGGGTAAGCGGAAGCTGTTTTCCTATGTGGTCTTCGAAGCCTTCGACCCAGACGTACTCACCGTCTGTCAGGAGTTTAAAGCTCTTCGTCCTGCTTGCCCAGGTCCAGTAGTTGTGGGGTGTTATACCCATGCCCTGCTTGAATATCTCAAGCTCCTGTGGTGTAAGGGGCCTTACCTTCCTCTCCTCCTTCTCTTCGGTTTGAGGGTGCTCACGAACCTCACTGTGCTCTTCCTTTACCTCTTCCCGAACCTCTTCGGCCTTCTGGGGTTCTTCCTTCCTTGAAAATATCTCCTTCAGTTTTTTCAGCATACCAGTTCAAACTATAAACCCGAAGCTCACCCTGCAGAAAGGATATATCTCATATAATCTTCTCTCATGAAGAACTACCTGCTTCTCAGAGCTATTAGAAAGGATCCGATCGAACGCTTCCCGGTATGGCTCATGCGCCAGGCGGGAAGGTACATGAGGGAGTACAGGGACTTGAGAGCCCGCGAGGAGGATTTTTTGAGCTTTTGCAAGAACGTGGACCTCGCTGTGGAGGTTTCCCTGCTACCCCTGAGACTCCTCGGCGTGGACGCGGTAATAATTTTCTCCGACATCCTTGTTCCCCTGGAGGCCCTCGGGGTTAAGGTGGAGTTCTTGGAGGGTGAGGGGCCCAGGCTCGAGTGGGGCGGAAGGATATCCGATCTTAAAAAGTACGACCCTCAGGAGAACGCTTACGTTTACGAGATAATCAGAAGGGTGAAGAAGGCCCAGGATGAAGTTCCTGTTATAGGCTTTGCGGGGGCTCCCTTCACGCTCCTAAGCTACCTCATAGAGGGCGGGGCGAGCAGAGATTTCAGGAAGACAAAGGTCTTCATGTGGGAGAGGGAGTTTGACTTCAACAGGCTAATGGAGATGCTCACCGATGTCGTTTACCAGTACCTATCCCGACAGATAGAGGCCGGGGCCGATATGGTCCAGGTGTTCGATAGCTGGGCCCTGCATCTGGGCAGGTCCGATTACGAGGAGTTCGTCCTACCCTACGTCTCGGAGCTGATCGAGAAACTCAAGGAGAGGTTCGACACACCGGTCTCTTACTTCTTCAGGGGATCCTCCTCCTTTATAGACCTTGTCAGGGAGACGAAGGCGGACGTTCTCTCGGTAGATTGGAGCGTGGACCTCTCCTTAGAGGCGCTCAGAACGGATAAGGTCCTTCAGGGAAACCTGGAGCCCACCGTTCTCTACGCCAAGGAGGATACCGTGAAGTTCAAGACTCTCGAGCTCCTCAGGAGTATTCCTAGGAAGACGGGCTATGTATTCAACCTGGGACACGGCCTCGCCCCCGACATGGATTTCGATAAGGTCAAGCTCCTTGTGGAAACGGTCAAAAACTATAGAATTAACTGAGTTATGGTAGAGCTCAAATTCAACGAGGATGGCCTAATACCCGTTGTGGCCCAGGATTACAGAACGGGTGAGATCAGAATGCTAGCCTGGGCGAACGAGGAAGCTATCAGGAGGACCCTTGAGACAGGCTACGCCCATTACTACTCAAGAAGCAAGAAGAAGATATGGAAGAAGGGAGAGACCTCTGGAGAGCTCCAGAAGGTTCGCGAGGTCAGGGTGGACTGCGACGAGGACACCCTCATATACGTGATAGAGCAGGAGAAGAACAGGGCCTGCCACACCGGAGAGAGGAACTGCTTTTACAGGGATATAGACGGGAATAGAGTAGAGAAACCCCTCCCCTTCGAGGCACTTCCGCGCCTTCAAGAGATGGTGAAGGAAAGGCTGGAGAAAAAGCCTGAGGGCTCCTACACCGTAAAGCTGGCGGATGAAGGCCTAGACAGGGTACTTCAGAAGTTCGGCGAGGAGGCCGTAGAGACGCTGATAGCCCTGAAGAACGGCAAAAGGGAAGAGATACTCTACGAGACCGCAGATATGCTTTATATGCTAACGCTCGCCCTCACGATGGAGGGCGTTGAGATAACCGAGGTTATGGAGGAGCTTATAAAGAGGATGAAGTAGCTCAGGCGACCTTTACCGTCTGCTCCCGACCCTCCTTGAGCCACCAGAAGTCCACGTCGAAGAGCTTTGATATGTAAACCAACGTTGCGTCGCAGGGCTCGAGCTTGCCGCTCTCTATCTCCTCAAGCCTCGAGGCTGGTATTCCCACCTTCTTGGCGAACTCCTCCAAGGAGAGGCCTCTCTCCTCTCTAACCTTCCTTACTCTCTCTCCCACCATCCTTTCACCCTCCTGTGGATTTTTTATTTATTATTTTATCCGGCACTGAGCGGCTCGCCAATCTTCACCAGCCCGGTCTCAGTTATCTCCAGGTAGTGGGTCTTCGTGTCGTGCCCGCAGAGTCTGCATCCGTCTATCCTGAATAGCCTGACTATGTCCCCTATGGGCTTTTTATACAGGTTCGACTGGCTCCTAGTCATTATCAGCTCCTTCGCAAGGACCATAGTGCAATCTACTATGTGACTCACAGCGTATCCTCCCGCCGCCTCTGCCGATAGCTCCTCGTGACCACTCCTCTTCTGGGAAACGAATATGGCCGTCTGGTACCACTTCTTCATGAAGTTAAAGAGCTGCCTTACCACCGTTCTGGCGAGCATCTCCTTGGCCTCGTACAGACCCGTTACCGAGTCTATAACCGTGTGCCTCACCTTGTAGTTCTTTATAGCGAAGGCGAGGGTAGCGAGGAGGTTGGGTATATTGTCTCTCAGGCTCGTGTGGCTCGCCGCGTCTATCAGGATTATACGGTTCTCTATCTGGCTGAAGTCTATACCCATCGCGGTGGCCCTCTCTTTCAGGCTCATGGTAACGAAGGGTGCCGGGCTCTCAACCGTTATGAAGGCCACCACGTCCCCCCTTTCGGCCTGCTTCACCGTGTACTGCTCCACCATGAGGGACTTTCCCGTATCGGATACGCCCGTGAGGTTCACCACCGCGTACTCGGGGATACCTCCCAGAGGTTTCTTGACAACCTTCCCGTCCTTGATCTCCGTGTGGAAAAAGAGTTCATCGAGACCCTCCACCCCTGTGGGTACGCCTCTAAGTCTGGGGGCTTTCTTCAGCGCCTCGCCTGCGACCCATATTCCCTCTTCCACGACCTTCGGCTTTTCGTGCTCTTCTCTTTGATGGGTTTTAGGATCTTTCTCCATTCTGTTTCCCCTCCTTCAGGATAAACTATATCATTAATCTTAAGCGAGATCGGAGGTTCGAGAATGGATATAAAGTCTTACGCTGGAGATATTAAGGAAACGGGTATAAAGTCTGCCGTAGTCCTCCTGTTCGAAGGAGACCTCAGGCCTCTATCGAGGCTCGGCAGGGGAGTTTCGGCTAAGGTAAAGAGGGCGCTCGAGTCTCTCGACTTCAAAGGCAAGGAGGGTCAGCTTGAGAAGATACCCCTTCCGGGTCAGAGGATAGAGCTCGTTTATCTCGTGGGTCTTGGAAAGAAGGACAAAGTTACACTCGATACTTACAGGAGGGCGGTCGCACTTGCCGTAAAGAGGCTCAAGAAGGACGGCGTTGAGGAAGCCGTGGTAATCTCCCCGAGGATAGACGCAAAGATCTCTCAGGCCCTTGCGGAGGGAGCTGTCCTCGGAGACTACACCTTCGACAAGTACAAGACCTCAAAGGAGAAGGAGAAAAAGGAGATAAAGAAGCTCGTTTTTCACAAGGCCAACGAGTCGACCTTGAAGAAGGGTGTTGTCCTGGCCGAGGCACAGAACTACGCTAGATCCCTGGTGAACGAGCCCGGGAACGTGATAAACCCCATAACCCTGGCCGAAGAGGCCAAGAGGCTGGCCAAGGAGTACAAACTCCAGTGCAAGGTATATGATGAGAAGGAGATCCAGGATATGGGCATGCTCGCCCTCTGGAGTGTGGGTAAGGGATCCGCGACTCCACCAAGGTTTATACACCTCACCTACAAGCCCAGAGGCAAACCCAAGGACAGGATAGTTATAGTGGGTAAGGGACTCACCTTCGACAGTGGAGGCCTCAACATAAAGCCCGGAGACTACATGAGGACTATGAAGATGGACAAGTCTGGAGCCTGCGCGGTTCTCGGGATAATGAAGGCGATAGCACAGTTAAAACCTAAGGTGGAGGTTCACGGGATAATAGGTGCTGCCGAGAACATGCCCTCGGGAACAGCGTACAGGCCCGACGACATAATAAGGGCAAAGAACGGCAAGTACATAGAGATAGACAACACCGACGCTGAGGGAAGGGTTACCCTCGCGGACGCCCTCTCCTACGCCTCAGAGCTGAAACCCTCCAGGATAATAGACATGGCCACCCTAACGGGAGCCTGCATGGTCGCCCTCGGAGAGTACACGGCCGGACTGTTCACCAACTCCAAAGAACTCGGAAACGAGATAAAGGAGATAGCGAGGGAAACGGGGGAAAGGGTATGGGAGCTTCCCATGGACGACGAGAGGCTCAGGAAGAAGATAAAGAAGGGTCCCGCGGACGTGGTGAACACCGGTGGAAGGTACGGAGGCGCGATAACCGCGGCGATGTTCCTTGAGGAGTTCGTTGGAGAGGGAATAGAGTGGGTCCACCTTGACATAGCGGGGCCAGCATGGTCGAGGGAGGATTACGGATATTACACCCAGGGTGGAACAGGCTTCGGAGTGAGGACCTGCGTGGAGTACATAATGAGGCTGGATAGGTGAAGGTCGTAATCGTAGGAAACGGACCGGCTGCGGCGAGTGCCATCGAGGCTTTCAGAAAGGTAGATACCGAGAGCGAGATAATCCTTCTCTCGGACGAAAAGCACCCCACCTACGCCCCCAACTGTATGGAGAACGTCATCAGGGACGACATACTACCCGAGGCTCTCTTCTACAAGGGTGGTGAAAAGTTCTACGAAAAGTACAGGGTGGACTTCCGGCCGGGTAAGGAGGTTATCAGGTTAGACAACAGGAGGAAGGTTGTTATAACTAGGGACGGAGAGGAGATCTCCTACGACAGATGCCTCCTCGCCGCGGGAGCCTACGCCTTCGTTCCGCCCATAGAGGGAGTGGAGCTTCCGGGAATAACAACCGCCAAGACCCTCGACGATGCTCTCAAGATAAGGGAGTGGATTACCTCAGGGAAGGTGAGGAGAGCGGTCATAGTAGGTGCCGGACCGATAGGCGTAGAGGATGCTGAAACTTTACATCACCTTGGTGTAGAGGTCTCGGTGGTGGAGATATTCGACAGGGCCCTTCCGAGGATGCTCGACCACCAGATGGGAAGTATATACACAGAGACCCTTGAGAAGGAGACGGGTATAAAGATCTATCTCGAACATCAGGTGGTTGCCTTTCACGGGAAGGATTGGGTCGAGGCTGTGGAGATAAAGCCGAGGGGATCCGATAGGAGCTTCTTTGTTGAAACGGACATGGTGATAATATCGACAGGTGTTAGACCGAGGACCTACCTCGTTGAGGGGACGGACATAGAGATACATATGGACAAGAAGCTGGGAAGGCCCATAGGTGGGATCCTCGTAAACGAGTTTCAGCAGACTTCAGACCCAGATGTCTTTGCGGCTGGGGATATAGCCTCGGGGATAGATGTCTGGGGCAACCACAGGTGGATAGCCCTCTTCCCTCCGGCCCAGCAGGCCGGGTACGTGGCCGGCTTCAACCTCGCCGGGAAAAAGGTTAAAAATCCGGGCCTCGTGGACTACAACGCTGTGAAAACGAGAACTGTAACCGCCGGATCCGGAGGGCTCTTTGAGGACGCTGAGGAAGAGCTCTTCGTGGAGAGGGGAAACTATCTGGTCAAGGTCTTTTTCAGAGAAGGTAGGGTTAGGGGCTACCAGTTCGTAGGCGTACCGAGATACCCCAAACTCAACCCCAACAACAGGATATTGAAGATCCTGAACGGTAAGATAAGAAGCTGGGAGGAGAAGGTGCTCGCCGACAGAGGTTTAGGTCTGGAGGCGTCTGGGGTCCTGTTTCATATGTTCCTGAAGCTCAGGAGGGAGATGGAAGAACACACGAAGAGAGCGGTTGAGGAGATGATAATAAGGGCTCTGGCTAACCCTGCTCTCGATCTTCCACTCTATGTATGACAACCTTATCCTTTCCTGTCCTCTTGGCTTCGTAAAGGGCCTCGTCCGCCTCCTTTATGAGCCTCTCGAGGTCGTACCCCTCGTCGAAGACGGCCACGCCTATGCTCACGGTGGTTCCGACCTCCTCCCCATCCACCTTTACCTTCGATCTTTTGAACTCCTGTCTTATCCTCTCCGCTACCATGAGGGCCCCCTTCTCGTCCGTCTTCGGTAGCGCTATAACGAACTCCTCACCACCCCATCTTGCCGCTATGTCTGAGGATCTCGTATTCTTCTTAATCACTTGGGCGAGCTGCTTAAGGACGAGATCTCCCACGTCGTGCCCGTACTCATCGTTTATCCTCTTGAAGTTGTCCACATCTAGTATCATCAACGATAGCGGCTCCTTGTACCTCCTGGCGGTCTCAAGGATCCTCTTCATCTCTTCTAGGAAGAACCTCCTGTTGCTTAGCTCCGTGAGGGGATCTGTGTAGGCGAGCTCCTCGAGCTTGTCCTTCTCGTTCTTCAACTGACTTATCAGGGCCTCAAGTTCCTGGGCCATGGTGAGAACAGCCCTCTTCAGGTAGAAGAGCTCGTCCCTCCTCCTCTCCTTCCTAAGGGCCTCGCTCAATCTGTCTATCTCGGAGAAGTCAAGCTCCTTGAACTTGTAAGCCACTTCCCTGAGCATGGACACGTCCTTAACTATCCTGTTGAAGAGCAGGAAGATTGTGGAGGAGAGGGCGACAACGAGTATGAATGTGTAACCGAGGAAGAGGGCGGGTGTGAGAAGGGCTGTCTTGAGTATGGGGGAGAAATCCTTTATGAAGATAACCCTGCCTATCGGAACGGAGTTCTCCAGCAGGATAGGAAAGTCCATTAGGAGTGTGGAGTACCTGTTGGTGAGCTTGTATCCAGTTATCCCTTTTACCTGGGAAAGCAGTTTAGGATCGTACCTGCCTTCGATTATGTGATCGTTCAGCACGACCCTCCCTTCTATAAATCTGTCGAGGAACTCGGGTTCACTCTCGGTTATCCTCTCCAGAACCTCCCTGTCGTAGATAATCATCCAGTCCACCCTGTTTATGTTCACCGTAAACTCAATTACCTCTCTGAAACTGGTTCCGTAGAAAACGCAGTCTCTCACCCTCCCCACGAAGAGACCTTCCTTCCTTAGAACTATGTAGGCGTTAGCCCTTCTATGTTTGCAGTCCTTTAGTCTGAAGGTAACCTCGTTGGCATCCTGGGACAGGGTTTTGAGTATGTAGGCGTACGTTCGTGAAACCATAGAGTAGATGTCCTTTACGCTCCTGTTTATGTGAACGTACGTAAGGAAGGCGAACACGAGGACCGTCAGGAGGGAGAGGATCGAGGAGGTAACTACTATGCTGGTTATAAGCTTATTTCTTAAGGACATTCCCAATATAATATTCAAGCATGCTAATACTCTTCGGGGGGAGTTTTGACCCCGTTCACGTAGGCCACATCCTGATAGCCAGGGACGTGAAGGAAAAGCTGGGAGCCAGCAAGGTAGTGTTCATGCCCGCTTACCACGCTCCACTTAAGGAGGGACACTCCGCCCCTCCGGAGGATAGGCTCAGAATGCTCGAGATAGCCCTCCGGGATGAAGAGGGTTTTGAGGTGAGCGATTACGAGATCAGGAGAGGCGGGATCTCCTACACCGTAGATACGCTGGAGTGGTTCAGAGATGAGTTTGGGAGTGAACCCTACCTACTCCTAGGTTCAGACAGCGTGCTTAGGTTCCATCTTTGGCGAGAACCGGAGCGGGTTGCCCAGCTTTCCAAACTGGTGGTGGTCGATAGGGGCGGAAAGCTCGATTCTGTTAGATCCTACCTAAAGGAAAGATTTCCCCAACTGGAGGAAGGGAGAGACCTTATCCTTTTACAGATCAGGAGGATAGACGTATCCGCGACCGAGGTTAGAAAGAGGATAAAGGAGGGCCTTTCTATCTACTGCATGGTTCCCGATAAGGTTAGAGAGTATATAGAAGAGAAGGGCCTTTACAGGGATTAACAGGCTATATAATAACGAGGTATGAAGACAGGCTTCATTTACGACGAAATCTATCTAAAACACGACTATCCCGACCACCCCGAGAGGAAGGAGAGACTCATAGCGATAACGGAGCACCTAGATAAGGCAGGTCTTATGAAGGAGGTCAAACTTATAGAACCGAGGAGAGCCTCGGTTGAGGAGATAGCCCTCAATCACGATCCCAACTACATCCAGGAGGTTCACGATTTCTGCAAGTCCGGAGGCGGGTTTTTGGACCCGGATACGTACGCCGTCGAAGAGACCTACGATGTAGCCCTGATGGCAGCGGGCGGTGTTCTCGAAGGTATAGATAAGATACTGGAGGGAGATGTAGAGACCGCGTTCTGTGCGGTTAGACCCCCTGGGCACCATGCGGAGTACGCTAAGGCTATGGGCTTTTGCATATTTAACAACGTGGCCGTTGGGGCCCACTACCTTAGGAAGAAGGGTATGGAGAAGGTGTTTATAATAGACTTCGATGCCCATCACGGGAACGGCACCCAGAGGAGTTTCTACCAAGACGATAAGGTCTTTTACTTCTCTACCCATCAGTACCCTTTTTACCCTGGAACTGGAAGCGCGAGCGAGAATGGAGCTGGAAAGGGAGAAGGTTACACACTGAACGTTCCCATGCCTGCCGGTGCCGGGGATGCAGAGTACGAGCCCGTTTACTCTAACCTCCTGCCGAAGGTAATGAGGGAGTTTAGACCCAACTTCGTACTGGTCTCGGCGGGCTACGACCTCCACTCGGACGATCCCCTCACCTATCTCAACGTGTCCACCAGGGGAATTAGGAAGATCGTCAGCAGCATTCTGAAAACCTCTAAGGATCTCGGAGCTCCCACCCTCTTTGCCCTCGAAGGAGGGTACAACCTCAAGGCCCTCGGTGAGAGCGTTGTCGCGACCGTGGAGGAGATGCTTCAGGCTTGATGTCTCCTTCTCTCCACCAGCATACCGACCAGGGGAGGGAGCCAGCACAGGTTTGCAGCTATAGTCTCGAGAGCCACGAATAGGTTTGTGGTCGGAGAAAAGCCCAGCAACCTCGCAACCAGCAATCCCACGGGAACGATGAGTATGACGAGGAGGCTCGTGAGCATCACGGGACTCTTTACATACTTTTTGAAGGCTCCAGAAAGACTCCTTTCCTTCCTGTACAGGTATATAAACCCCGAGACGTTCGCCCCCAGTTGATCGCTCATAGCGTAGAAGTAAGGTATGTAAAAGCCTTCCCAGCCATAGACGTTCACGCCCAGCAATCTGCTGATTAGGTCTATCCACCAGGGAACGGTCATGCCTATGAGCTTCCCCCAGCCGTAGGCTTGTGCAAGAGAGGAGGCGGCGCCTGAAAGGCGCTTTCTTATAGCAAATACACCCTCGAGAATGCTCTCCCCCTCACCCGCAAGGGTCCTCACAGCCCACTGCCCTCTCGCGTCCTTCTGAAAACCTACCCTATCCAGCAACCAGCCGAGGCCTAGGCCCCCTGCGAAGCCCGCGAGTGTGAACTTTATAAGCTCTCCGAACTCTTCTTCCTCGTGTTCTTCACGTCTGTCTTTATCGTCGGGCATTTGATTTCTCCCTGTAAGGTATTGGGACTGCTAATTTATAGAGTTTATAATAGCCTCTGACTTTTGCACAACGACATATAGAATAATCAAGGACGGGATAGGCTATAACAAGCCGTGGTTCTTTTTCCTTTCCGTTTTCACCCGATACAATGGTTTTTATCTTTGAATTACGTCCATACCTTGATAGTTGACCTATATCGTCAAGATCCGGTTTACTCTCATCTATGTATTTATATTTAGCATCAATTATTAAGCCTTTGCTCTCAACCAAGAAGTCTGGAATATCGCCATTCGCATTATGCTGATATAAAACATTGTGGTATCTCTTCTTTAACTTTGACCAAACGTATAATTCAAATAGCTTAGGCATATTTATTATATAGGGTAGCACCTTTGTGGATTTAGATACATGGGTAAAAGGATCACTTCCTAAATTTTTTAGGATAAGTCTGGCGAGTTCTATAGCCTCTCTATATTCCGGGAAAAATGGAGAATGTTTTACTCTGGAAAA
>JALWEK010000070.1 GCA_027014185.1 Aquificaceae bacterium | reverse complement strand
GCCTACAACTTCGCCCTGGCGAGTGATTACATAACCGCTAAAGTTATAGACGCCTCGGAGAACCCCGATCTGGCGGAGAGATTCCAGGTGGTTGGCGTTCCCAAGATAGTTATAAACGATGGTCTTGCGGAGTTCGTGGGAGCCCAGCCCGAGAACGCGTTCCTTGGCTACGTGATAGCTGCCTACGAGAAGCTCAAGAAGGAAAAGAGCGGTGATAGAGCTTGAAAAGAAACCCTTAGTAGAGTTCACCGCCCCCGTAATCGAGGTAAGGGAAGAGACACCCACTACAAAAACGCTCGCATTCGACATATCGGGGGTAGATTTCGACTTCTATCCTGGGCAGTACGTTATGCTCAAGGTACACTATCCTCCAACCGGAGAGGAGCTCAAAAGAGCTTACTCGATAGCCTCGAGTCCTCTTCAGAAAGACAGGCTCGAGCTGACGGTGAAGAGAAAGGAGGGAGGAAAGGCCTCCGTTATACTGACCACACAGGTAAGGGAAGGCGATAAGTTCTTCATAAAGGGACCATACGGAAGGTTTTACTGGACCGAGGGGATGTCCGACAGGATAGTACTTATAGGAGCGGGCAGCGGTGTGGTTCCCCTCATGTCCATACTCAGGTACATAAGAGACAAGGATCTGAAGAAGGTTAAGGCCACCCTGCTTGTATCATACAAGTCATTCGAGGAGATAATCTACAGGGATGAGCTCGATGATCTCTCGAAGTATTCCAACATGAAGATCAGGATAACCCTCACTAGGGAAGCTCCCGAAGGCTGGAGAGGTCTAAGGGGCAGGATAAACGAGGAGACACTGCTCAACGAGGTGGAGGACATACCCTCCAACCTTTACTACCTATGTGGCCCGCCTAAGTTCGTGGACGATATGAAGTCAATACTTCTCTCCCTAGGTGTCGATAGGAAGCAGATAAAGACGGAAATGTACGATTAAGAAAGGGTTTCCAGAAGCTCCAGGTTCCTGAGAGCTCTTAGGGTTGAGCCCTCACGCCTCCTTCCAGATAGGAAGTCGCTCACCATTTCCCTCAGCTTATCCCCTTCCTTCTTCCTCTTCCTCTCGCCATCGAATAGTATCTCCTCCCTGAGGAAGTCCATTATCATGTCTCCCCTTGAGGTCTTCAGAAGCCATCTCCTCACCACATCACCCCTGTGCTCCCAGGCCACCCTAAGCCTGAAAGGGACATCTCCGGCCTTTCCCTCCATCTCCCACACATCCCCTTCCCTTGTAGACCTCACCTCTACATCTCCAAACAGATACTGGAGTATGTATAGATCGTGCCAGGCGAGATCCCAGAAAGGGTTTATGTATCCTCTGCCCTTGTTGAGCCTCTCTATCAGTATCTCCTCGACCTCCACATCTTTAGGGAAGTTCTTTACAGGGAAGGAGTATAGCTCTATCTCCGAGATCTCTAAGTTGGGGTCCTCCCATATCTCCCTGAAATCCTCACTCCTTCTGGCTGGGGGTTTTTCCAGGAGGACGGGAACTCCTCTTCTCAGGAACTCCTTAGCTATCTCTACGTGATGCTGGGGATCCACCACAACTATCGCCCTCTTGACCTCCTCCTTCACCTCCCCGAAGTGGCAGTAGAAGGGGTACTTCTTGACGTTCTTGTAGGGATCTATGTCGCATAGGACCGGAAGCTCCTCTAGTTCTTCGAGCTTGGCAAGGTACTTCATCCCCATGTTTCCAAGGCCTACCAGGAGGACGTGCATTTTTATTTCTCCTTTATGGTGCCGGAGGCGGGAGTCGAACCCGCACGCCCCGAAGGGCACCGTCCCCTCAAGACGGCGCGTCTGCCAGTTCCGCCACTCCGGCTTGTGTGAAGTCTATATTATATACCACGATGAAAGAGCTGCCAAGACTCTACGCTATAACGGATAGAAAGAAGTACGGGAAGGACTTCTTAGGGACGCTGGAAGGAATACTTAAAAAGGGCGTCAAGATGATCCAGCTTAGGGAAAAGGACCTCGGCGGTAGGGAGCTGTACGATCTAGCCAAAGAGGTGAGGGAACTTACCAGAAGGTACGGGGCCCTGCTCCTTATAAACGAGCGCTTCGATGTGGCGGTTGCGGTAGAAGCGGACGGCGTTCATCTTCCCGAAGAGAGCTTTCCACCGAGCGTGGTGAAAAAGCTGCTCCCTGAGCTTATCGTCGGATTTTCGGCTCACTCGCTCGAGGCGGCGAGGCGTGCACAGGACGAGGGGGCCGACTTCATAACCTTCGGTCCTGTCTTCAAGACCTCCTCCCACCCGGAAGCAAAGCCCGTTGGGACGATGGAGCTGAAACGGGTAACCTCCGAGGTGAGCCTGCCCGTTTACGCCTTGGGAGGTGTTACCTGGAACAGGATAAAGCTCTGCTACAAAAATGGCGCTTACGGGGTTGCGGGTATTACAATGTTTCTACAGGATGGGAACGAAGGAGCTTATTCTTGAGAAGGCCTTAAAACTATTTTCTGAGAAGGGCATAAAGGAAACTACCATAAGGGATATAGCCAAGGCGGTTGGCATCACCGAAGGGGCAATCTACAGACACTTCGAGAGCAAGGACCAGATAGTCTATGAACTCTTCGGAAGGTACTCCGGAGATCTCTACGAAAGGCTGAAGAACGTTATTGAAAAGCATAAAGATAGCGAGAGGAAGTTTAAGGAGGTGGTAAAAACCTTTCTAGACTTTGCCTTTAAGAACCCGGACGCCTTCAGGTACATGAACATATTCCATTACCTTAGGGGTAGGGAGGTTCAGAAGTTCGAGAGGATCCCATTCAACCTTCTAAAGGATCTCGTCCTCGAGCTTAGCAAGGAAGGTGTGCTCAAGACAGAACCTGAGTACGCTCTGGCTACCTTGACGGGAACGCTCGAGAGGGTGTTCCTGTACAGGAGCATGGGTATAATCAGGGGAGGGAGAAGGGAAGTAAAGGATAAAACGGCCGATTTTCTCTGGAAGGCTCTCGTAGAATGCGGATCATAAAAGTAGCCTTCGGGGTACTGTATCCTTTTGAGCAATGATAGACAAGGAGAAGATAAGGCAGGCGATAAGGCTCTTTCTAGAGGGCATAGGAGAGGATCCTGATAGGGAAGGCCTCAGGGAAACCCCGGACAGGATCGCCCGTATGTGGGAAGAGTTCGAGAGCATGAGGAGCTTCGATATGAAGCTCTTCGAAGAGTTCGGGGACTACAACGAGATGGTTCTCGTTAAGGACATAAAGTTTTACTCTCTCTGTGAACATCACCTGCTTCCCTTCTTCGGCCAGGTTCATATAGCCTACATACCGGACGGTGTAATCTGCGGGCTTTCCAAACTCGTGAGGACGGTCAGGGCCTTCTCCCTGAGACCACAGGTCCAGGAGAGACTGACCGAGGAGATAGCCGACTTTCTGGATAAGGAGCTAAAACCAAAGGGCGTCGGTGTGGTGGTAGAGGCGGAGCACCTCTGTATGTCCATGCGGGGAGCCATGTCTCCAGGCCATATAACCACCACCTCGGCCCTCAGGGGAGTTTTCCTAAAGGATATGAAAACGAGAGAGGAATTTCTAAAGCTTATAAAGGGCGTATAGTTTAAAATTTTCTACATGTACTACGCCCTGCTTACCCTGTTCGTGATAGTCTCGATACTGATCATAATCCTCGCCCTCCTCCAGAAGGGAAGGGGGGATGTGGGTGCCGCCTTCGGAGGCGGCATGGGTCAGTCCATATTCGGTGCGGGAGGGGTGGACACCATACTTACAAAGGCTACCTACTGGCTCGGAGGTATATTCCTCTTCCTGGCGATCCTGCTCTCGATAGTTCCGAGGGAAGAGAGGGGGTCTATCTTAGAGAAAGAGCTCAGAAATGAAAGTCCGTCAGCTCCTGCAGAGTCTTCCCCCAAACCTGAAAAGGGACGGGGAGATAATCCTCTCCCATCTCCTGAGAAGGAAGCCCGGTGATCTGTACCTGCATATGGAGGAAGAAGTCCCCTCCGGTGTGGAGCGGAGCTTTTGGGAACTGATCGAAAGACGGAGAGGAGGCGTATCGGTAGCTCACCTCATAGGTGAGTGGGAATTTTACGGAAGGGTCTTTAAGGTGAGGGAGGGTATCCTAGTCCCCAGGCCCGAAACGGAACTCCTAGTTGAGAAGGTGCTGGAGCTGCTGCCCGGAGACAGATCCTTGGAGGGCTTCGAGATAGGCGGCGGGA
>JALWEK010000069.1 GCA_027014185.1 Aquificaceae bacterium | reverse complement strand
GCGACAAGAAGTTGCTCTTCTTCCCGAGCCATAAGGAGAAAGGGATGTGGGGTATATTGGAAGTAGTACCCCCGTGATCTTCCTTACTCTGGCCTTACTTTCCTTTGGAGGTCCTCTCGAGGAAGCCGTAAAGGCTTTTGAGGAAATTTACAGATCTTACTCCTACCTTATGAAGGTAAACCACGACGATAACGAAGACATAGACATGGTACTCAGGTATTACTACCTGAAACCAGGTTTCGTTAGGATGGAGATGGTTAAACCTTTTGAAGGCGCTTTACTGACCTACGATCCAGAGGTAGGGAAAGCGTATCTGAGACCCTTCAGGATGATCGAGGGTTTTGTTCTGGAACTGGACCCTGGCAGCAGGCTGATAAGGGGGCCTTCCGATCACAGGGTGGATGAGTCGGATGTTCTTACGCTTCTCTATACGGTAACGGAGTTGCTTAAAAGAGGGGAGCAGCGTGTTAAGGAGAAAGAGGGCTTGTTTGTTATAGAAGTTGTGGGTAAGGAAGGACACAAGGTTAGAAACAACATATCGGGGTTTGTCTTAAAGATAGCCAAGGATACCCTGTTCCCAACTTACGCGGCCTCGTTCGATCCTGAGGGAGATCTCATAGAGGAGGTATTCTTCGAAGACGTAGTGATCAATCCCGATTTAGATCCCGACTTCTTCAGGATAAAGAGGTGATCTAGATCTTCCTGACATCCACGAAAGAGCCGCTATCAAACTCGAAGAGCCTGGGGAACGTGTCGAAGAGGAGTCTTGCCGCTTCCTCTGGGGTCCTCTTGGGAGACTCTTTTATCCTACTTACGGAAGGATACCTATCCTCGTCCTGCTTCATGACCTCCTCTAGCATGGGGGTCAGAACGAGCCCGGGGGCGAGGGCAGTTATATGGGTTCCTTCCATCTCCCTCGCGTATAGCTTGAGAAGACAGTTCAGAGCCGCCTTGGATATGGAGTAGGCGTTCCAGCCCCTGTTGCAGTTCACCGCCGCTCCGGAGGAGATCCCGACGATCTGTCTGATGGGAATATTGAGATCGATCAGGGCATCCAAGATAACCTTGTTGGCCCAGACGTTTATGTCCATCACCCTCTCCATCTCGTAGAGTGGGACATCGTGTGTGTCTCCAAACTTTCCGAGGATCCCTGCGTTCAGTATCACGAGATCCAAGGAGTCCACGTTCGCCAAAAGCTCTACCACCGCTGGATAGACCTTCTCAAGCTCCAGAAGATCACACCTCTTGAACCTCACCTTCCCTCTCAGACCTTCCGGCAGATGCCTGCTCATGGCATAGACCTCGTAGCCCCTGCTCAGAGCCTCCTCAGCCAGAGCTTTTCCCAGTCCAGAGCCTATTCCGGTTATAAAGAGCTTCATCTCCTCACGCTCCTCTCCTCGAGAAGTTTCTTGAGGCTCTTGGAGATCTCCTTAACTATTATCCCGAACTTGGGGGTGAGTTCTTCAAGGGATCTGTAAAGCTCCTCCGGGGAGACCTCCCAGGTGCTTATGAGCTTATTTTTCAGGTTGGTCATCTTGAAAACGTCCATATAGTATTCCTGGGGGATTATCCCCGCTTCGAGCATCTTGGAGAGGCAGTCGTCCCCGAACTTCCTTATTCCGAACTTGGGAGCCAGGTGCTTGCATATGTCGAAGAGGGAGTCGTAGGCTACCTGGTAGAAGTACTTTGTCCTGTCGTAGTACATCGGCTTGCTCTTGAACTCCTCGAGCCCCTGGGATAGAACGAACTCGATCTTCTTTATGGAATCCTTTATGAACTTGGACTTCTCATTGAGAAGATCGAAATCTATCAGGAGATAGTTTCCGGTTGTCTCCTTAACGTACTCAACCACGGCCCTGGCAAACTCCTTGAACATGTAGAGGTTCTCTTTCAGAAAGTCGTAAAGCTCCTCAGGAGATACAGCGTCCTTGAGATCCCTGTACTTGAAGTAAAACTCGGTAAACCTCTGGAGTTTATCGACCTCCTTCATGCCTATGTGCTGGGCGAGCTTCACGAGGCAGTCCTTCGAGCTCGTCCTGAGCCCTAGAATGGTGGACATGTGCCTGCAAACCCTCATGCAGCTCTCGAAGGCAAGGTTGAAATCTATCCTGACCTTGTCCAGAACGAGCTTGTTCTTTACGAACTCTTCCTTTGGCAGGGAGATGTGCTTTTTCAGATCTACGTAGGACTTCTCCAGGTTCTGGAAAGCCTCAACGATGAGGCTTATCTTGAAGGTCTTTTTCTTCTTGGCCATCTTCGATTAGAATAAATGTTTCCCCGGACGCCTGTCAAATGACGGAGGTCAATGACTTCCAACATGGTATTGTCATCCGCTCTCCGTATTGTTATCTTATAAACTCAAGTGAGGTTAAGGCATGTTTGAAAAGTTTACGGAAAGAGCACGTCAGGTAATACTTCAGGCAAGGGAAGAGGCGCTCGACCTCGGACATAGTTATTTAGGCAGCGAGCATATACTCCTTGCCCTTATAAAGGACGAGGACGTTCCTACGTTGGTCCTCTCGAGGTTCGGCCTCACACCCGAGAAGGTCAGAAAGGCCGTTATGGGGCAGATAAACAAGGGCTCCCATACGGGAGAGATACTCTTCGCCCCTGACGCCAAGCGTGTGATAGAGTTTGCGGTGGAGGAGGCGAGGATACTCCACCACCAGTTCGTCGGACCGGAGCATCTGCTTATCGGGATAGTCAGGGAGAAGACCGGTCTCGGTGGGAGGATACTAAGGGGCTTCGGTCTCGACGAGTACTCTGTAAGGAGGGAGGTCCTCCAGATACTCGGAGAACTTCCTCCTCAGGAGAGCGTCAAGTACGCCCCCACACCTAACCTCGACAGGTTCTCCAGAGACCTAACCCAGATGGCCAGGGAAGGAAAGCTCGATCCTGTGATAGGAAGAGAGCGTGAGATCGAAAGGGTAATCCAGATCCTCGTAAGGAGGAGGAAGAACAACCCTGTTCTTTTAGGGGATCCCGGAGTTGGTAAGACTGCGATAGTTGAAGGTCTCGCCCAGAGGATAGCGAACAAAGAGGTTCCAGAACCTCTTCTGAATAAGAGGGTTGTGGCTTTAGATCTCGCAGCTCTCGTTGCGGGAACCAAGTACAGGGGCCAGTTCGAAGAGAGACTCAAGAACATACTCAAGGAGCTCGAGAAGGCTCCCAACGTGATACTCTTCATAGATGAGATCCACACCCTCGTGGGTGCGGGATCGGCGGAAGGATCGATAGACGCCTCCAACATGCTCAAGCCCGCCCTGGCGAGGGGAGAGATACAGGTAATAGGCGCTACGACCCTAGACGAGTACAGGAAGTACATAGAGAAGGATGGAGCCCTCGAGAGGAGGTTCCAGCCCGTTCTGGTGGATCCGCCCTCCGAGGAGGACACGATCCAGATACTCTACGGTCTCAAGAGCAAGTTCGAGGAGTTCCACGGGGTAGAGTACACACCGGAGGCTATAGAAAAGGCCGTATCCCTATCGGTCAAATACATAACCGACAGGAACCTGCCCGATAAGGCGATAGACGTGGTGGACGAAGCAGGGGCGCTGGTTAAGCTCAAGGCTATGGACCTTCCACCGGAGCTCAAGGAGCTCGAAGAGAAAATAAAGGAGCTCGAGAAGGAGAAGGAGGAGGCGGCAAGCGACCAGGACTACGAGCGTGCGGCCAGGATAAGGGATGAAGAGCTCAGGCTAAGGGCGAAGTTCGAGAACCTGAAGGCCAAGTGGAAGCAGGAGATAGAGAAGGACAGGCCGAAGGTCACGGCGGAGGACGTGGCAGAGGTGGTCGCCAGGTGGACAGGCATACCCGTTAGAAGGGTCCACGAGAGCGACATGGAGAAGCTCCTCCACATAGAGGACGAGCTGAAGAAGAGAGTTGTTGGCCAGGACGACGCCATTAAGGCGATAGCGAAGGCTATAAGAAGGTCGAGAGTCGGCCTCAAAGGGAAGCACAGACCCATAGGTGTTTTCCTCTTCCTCGGACCTACCGGTGTGGGTAAGACTGAGACTGCCAAGGCTCTGGCGGAGTACCTCTTTGGAACGGAAGAGGCCCTTATCAGGTTCGATATGTCAGAGTACATGGAAAAGCACACAGTCTCAAGGCTGATAGGCGCTCCTCCGGGCTACGTGGGCTACGAAGAGGGAGGCCAGCTCACCGAGAAGGTCAGGAGGAGACCCTACTCCGT
>JALWEK010000068.1:11647-13323 GCA_027014185.1 Aquificaceae bacterium | reverse complement strand
GAAACGGCCAGGGTTACCGCCGGAAGTAGTTCTCCGGGCTCCTTCTTTATGCCCTTAGCCTCCGCGGAGGGGCCGAAGCCCATCAGAACGTAGTCCTTTATCTCCGCAGGGCCATCCACAACCTTCGCAACGTCCCTCAGATAGACAACCCTGCCGTTCTGGACCCTGACCACGAGGTTCTCCACGTCCTCCTTCGACTTGAAGAAGTTCCCTACCTTTATCAGGTACTCGGTGTTGCCCTTGTTCACCTTCCCGCTCACCGCCTGGGCGTTGGCGGACTTGAGGAGCTTGGCTATGTAAAGGGGTGAGATCCTGTAGGCTTCCAGCTTCTGAGGGTCGAGGACTATCCTTATCTCCCTGGGGGTCCCGCCCACTATGAAAACGTCCGCCACGTTTTCTATCTTCTTTATCTCGTTCTGAAGCGTTGCCGCCAGCTTCCTGAGAGAGTACCAGTCGTAGTTTTCACCCCAGAGGGTAAGGGTAAGGATAGGAACGTCGTCTATGGACATGGGCTTTATGAGGGGCGGCAGGACCACACCGGGAGGGGCAAGGTCTAGGGCGGACATCATCTTGGAGTTGAGATCCACCAGGGCCTTGACCGGATCCGTACCCACGTAAAAGCGGGCGGTCACTATAGCCATATCGTTCATGGAGGCCGAGTATATGTATTCGATGTCCTTGAGCTCCCAGAGCTTCTTCTCGAGAGGAATTACGACCCTGCTCTCAACCTCCTCGGGGGTAGCCCCCGGATAGGAGATGTATATGTCTATCATAGGGACGATTATCTGGGGCTCTTCCTCCTTCGGCGTGGTTACAACGGCGAAGATACCTAGGGCGAGTGAGACAAGGATAAGTATCGGTGTTAGCTTAGAGTCTATGAAGTAGTGGGCGAGCCTTCCTGCAAGTCCGTACATACCTCAACCTCCGACCTTGCAGCCTTCGCAGGCCTTCTCCAGTCCGCGGACAACTATCCTCTCTCCCTCGGAGAGCCCGGAAAGAACCTCAACCTTGTCCCCTATTCTCCTCCCGAGCCTTACGAACCTGAGTTCGAGGGTGTTGTCAGGCTTGACAACCCACACCCCCGTGAAGTCCCACCTCTTATAGACGGCGCTTCTGGGGATCAGTATCGTTTTTTTGGTGGGTTCATCTACGAAGACCCTGGCGAACAGCCCGCCCCTCACTCCTTTTCCTCTGACCTCGGCCTTTATCCTGAAGGTTCTGCTCGAGGGGTCTATGGAAGGCTCTATCTCCACAACCCTCGCCGAGAAGCTCTTCCCAAGCGAGGGAACGTAAGTCTCGAGTCTATCACCCACCTTTACCCTTCCGAGGAACTTCTCGGGGAGACTTACCTGGACCCTGTAGGGGGGCTTTTCCACCACGAGGAGCGGGTATCCCGGCCTGGCTATGTCCCCCACGTCCACCTCCTTCCTGACCACGTATCCGTCGAAGGGTGCCCTCACCTCGGCGTAAGATACGTTCGAGGATACGGCCTTAAGTCTCTGCTTGGCACCCTCTATGGCGGATTTTGCCATCTCTAGCTGTGCCTTGGCCGCCTTGAACTTTGCCTCTACCATGTCGAACTCGTGCTGGGTTACGGCCTTCTCCGCCAGGAGTCTCTTGTACCTCTCGTAGGTCTTCTTGGCCGCTTCGAAGTTAGCCAGGGCTGCAGCGTAACT
>JALWEK010000068.1:0-11637 GCA_027014185.1 Aquificaceae bacterium | reverse complement strand
CTTCTGGGCCTGCACCACACCCTGACGGGCCGCCTCAACCTGCGCCTTCGTATCCCTGGGATCTATCCTAAGCAGGAGCTCTCCTCTCTTTACGAACTCACCTTCCCTGACACCCACGTAGCTGACGAACCCCATCAATCTGGTGGATATCTCCGCCCTGTCGGAGGGTATAAGGGTTCCAGCAAAGCTAACCTTGGTCCTCTCTATAACCTGAACCTCACCTATCTCCAGACCCTTAACCTCTTTCCTTTCCAGCTCTATCTCCTTCGCCGATAGCCTGGGATGGAACACTCCCGCAAGCCAGAGGATCACTACCGTTATGGGTAGAATGAGAAATACGACGTACTTGATCACAGCTCTCATCTCAGCACCTCCTTAACAAGTCCTGCCCCCAGAAGGGCCCTTCCGTAGTTGAGGTTGCACTCGTAAAGGGCCTTTATGTAATCGAACCTCGCCCTCTCGAGCTGGGTTTGGGCGTCGAGAAGATCCACCATGCGGGCGAGGCCGCTCTCGTACCTTACCCTGATTATCCTTACGACCTCCTCGGCCTCTTTGAGCCTCGTCTTTGCAGAGCTCAGCTTCCTGACGGATACCTCATAGTCCGCTAAAGCTCTCTCTACATCCAAGATAACGGCTTTCTCCATGAACTCCTTCCTCTTGTGAAGTGCCCTCTCCCTTTTCCTGAAACTCTCAGCTTTCCTAACGGCCGCCAGCCCAGTGTTGAAGTTAAGGGACAGGCTCACGCCAATCATGTACCCGGTTCCATCGCTTCCGAGGGGGGTATCCTTGTCGAACAGGCTGTAGGAGGCGAAGGCTGCCAGATGGGGAAGGTTGTCTCCTAGGGATGCTCTGTAGCCTTCCCTTGTCAGCTTTATCAGGTCGTTTATTGCCTTTAAGTCCTCCCTGCTTTCTAACGCCTTCTCAATGAGCTCATCCCTGTCCAGCTCTATACAGGAGCTGAGGAGGGGTATATCGTAGGAAGTGTAATCGGAGTTAGCTATAAGCGATAGGGTCTTCTTTGCCATCCTGTAGTTGCTCTCCGCCTCGAAGAGCTTCTCCTGGGCTTTCTTCAAGAAAACCCTGGCCCTGAGCACGTCCGACAGCAGGGCCATGCCTGTTTCGTGCAGCCTTTCTGCAATCCTCAGATGTTCCTTCGCGTCCTCCACGTTCTTCTTGGCTACCTCGACGGCGGATCTGGAGAGGGAGGCGCCCAGGTAGGCACTGTAAGCGTCGAAGATCACGCTCTCTTCCTTCCTCTCAAACCTCTTTTCCTCTGCCCTCCTCTTTAAAAGCGCCATGTTCCTGAAAGCCCTCAGCTTGCCCCCCATCCATATAGGTATCTCCACAGACAGCTTGGTCTCGAAGTTGCTGACGGCGCTCGGATCGTTTAGGTTCGAGGGCGTGAAGTCCGAAGGGGAAACACTCTCCTGGTTGAGCTTGGTAAAGAGAACGTAGGCGGGTATATCCGTTCTCGTGAAGGTTTCCTCAAACTTTAAGGTCGGGAAGAGCATCCCCTTGGCCGAGCTCTCCTCCTTCTCTAGAGCTTTCAGCTCGTACTTGTACGCTTTGAGCTCGAGGTTGTTTGAGAGAACGTCTTCCTTTACTTTCTCGAAAGGTAGCTCCTGAGCCCAAAGGATCCCTGAAAGCAGAAGTATTAAGAGCAAACCCATCTCGGCCCTCCAAATTCAGAATATTAGAATATTCTAATATTCTTAAAAAGTCAAGCCTCCCTCTTCGATAACTTGAATTATATTGAAATCCATGTACGGGGTGCTCTACGAGAAGGGTATCCTGGACTTCCTCGCCTTCGGATACTTCCTGGGAAACAGCCTCCTCTGGGTTCTCGCGGATCTCGAGGAGGAAGGAGCGATCCTAAAGTGGTTCATATCGATGATAACAGCGCTCATAGCGATAGTGGGAGTAGCCCAGAGCTATAATCTTATCCCATGAAACTCGAAGATCTCCTGAACGTACTCCAGAGACCCCTGGACCCCGGTGAGTACGGCGAGGACTTCTTCCAGAGGAGCTGCGCCTTTAGTCTGAGGAGTGGTAGGATAGAGCCCGTTTCGCATCCCTCGATCCCAGATCCTGAGGACATCTTGGGCGTTGACTCTCAGAAGGAGACCCTATTCAGGAACACTGCCCAGTTCGTTAGAGGCTACCCCGCCAACGATGTTCTCCTGTGGGGGGACAGGGGAACGGGAAAGTCCTCCCTGGTAAGATCACTTCTGAAGCCCTTTGCCGAAGAGGGTCTTAGGATAATCCAGCTCCACAAGTGGGAGATCCCTTCCCTCTCCGACCTTTACCAGGTCCTTAGAGGAAAACCCCAGAGGTTTATCCTCTTCTTCGACGACCTATCCTTCGAACCTAAGGAGGAGTCCTTCAAGCTCTTAAAGTCCTTACTCGATGGGGATATAGAGGAGAGGCCATCGAACGTGCTCGTTTACGCTACCTCCAACAGGAGGCATCTGGTCCCGAACGGGGACGAGGGAGATAAGTTCCCAACAGACAGCTTTCACGAGAGGATCTCCCTCATAGAGAGGTTCGGTATAAGGCTCGCCTTCTACCCCTTCGATAAGGGTACCTACCTCAGGATAGTAGAGCACTACGCTAGCAAGCGTGGGATCTATGTTCCCAAAGAAAGGCTCGTGGAAGAGGCTCTCAGATGGGCCACCGAGAGGGGAAACTTCTCAGGAAGGACAGCGTACCAGTTTATAAGGGACCTCGAGGGGAGGCTCAGTCTCTCTTCCTGAGGTCTCCCACGCTCAGCTTCCTCATCCTCCTCAGGAACTCCAGGAGCCTCTGCTTGTGATAGTCCTCCTGCTTCTCTATCCACTCCAGGAGGTTCCTTATCTTAGGGTCGGAGACCTCCTTTGCCCTCCTTATGTACTCCTCCTTAGAGCTCTCCTCGTAGAGTATGTGGGACTCGACATCCTTCGTCCTCTTGAGCTCGGGCATGGAAAGGTCTGGGGTTCCTCCCATGTCTCCTATCTTCTCCCCCAGCTCTCCCATGTGAACCATGCTCTCTATCGCAAGGTCGAGCATTATATCCTTGTACTCGCAGTCCTTTGAGTGGAAGAAGTTGTGAAGGTAGTCGAGGATTATCCTGTACTCCTCCTGAAGGAGCTTGTTCAGAAGCTCTACCGTCTTTCTATCAGCCTCCTTCTTCTCCTCCTCGCTCAGCTCCATGCTTTTGACCTGCTCTAATAGCTCTGAGAACTCGTGCTTGTGCTGGGACTCGTCGTTTATGACTCTCTCTAAGAGCTTCTTCACCGAGTCGTCCTTGACCTCCTCGAGCTGTTTTGTGTAGGTTTCTATTGCGAGCTGCTCCGCGTTCACGTCGCTCTCTAACATGCTCGCCCAGTCGGGACCTCCCACCTTTATTTCCTCCTCTATCCTCCTCAGTTCCACCTGACCTCCCAGCTGGACTATCTTCTGGGCGAACCACTTCATGTGCCTCATCTCCTGACGGGCTATCTTCTCTATCTCCTCAGTTATCTCAGGATTCCCTATCAGGAATATGTGGTAGAGGTACTGGACTATCGCTGAGTGCTCTAAAGCTACGTTGTAGAGGAGCATGCTTATGAGCTCTGACTTTCTCATCCTTTACCTCCCTTCACACGTTGAACCTGAAGTAGACTATGTCCCCGTCCTGGATCTCGTAGTCCTTACCCTCGAGGCGGACGAGGCCCATCTCCTTGGCTTTCGTCATGGATCCTGCCCTTATGTAGTCCTCGTAGTTTATCACCTCCGCGGCGATGAAACCTCTCTCCATGTCCGAGTGGATCTTTCCCGCCGCCTGGGGAGACTTGGTCCCCTTTACCACGGTCCAGGCTCTAGTTTCCTTCTCTCCTGCGGTGAAGAAGGTGATCAGGTTCAGCAGTCTGTAGCCCTCTCTTATCACTTTGTTCAAACCTGGCTCAGAGAGTCCGTAGGCCTCCAGTAGCTCTTTCTTTTCCTCATCTTCGAGACCGGCGAGCTGGGCCTCTATCTCCGCACAGACCACCACAACGGGAGCCTTCTCTTTTTCCGCCCGCTCCTTAACCTTCTGAACGTGGGGGTTGTTCTCACCCTCGGGAAGGTCCTCCTCCCCTATGTTGGCTATGTACATTACGGGTTTCGTGGTGAGAAGGAAGAGTTCCTTTGTGGCAAACTCCCAGGCCTCTTTGGAGAGCTTATCCTTGTGCCTTCTGAGGGGTTCGAGGTTCTCAAGGATCTCCTTTATAGTCTTGAGATGTTCGAGCTCCTCCTTCGCCTTCTTATCACCGCCCTTGGCGGTCTTTTCGACCTTTTCGAGCCTCTTGTTTACGGTTTCAAGGTCCTTGGCTATGAGCTCTATATCTATTATGTCCGCGTCCCTGACCGGATCGACGCTCCCCTCCACGTGGACCACGTCCGGGTTCTCGAAGCACCTGAGGACCATCGCTATCGCGTCCACCTCCCTTATGTGGGAGAGGAACTGGTTTCCTAAACCTTCCCCCTTGCTCGCTCCCTTCACGAGGCCCGCTATGTCCACGAACTCCATGAATGTGGGCGTTATCTTCTTAGACTTCTCAAGCTCGGCTATCCTGTATAGCCTCTCATCCGGGACCTCCACAACTCCCACGTTGGGCTCTATCGTGCAGAAGGGGTAGTTCGCCGCCTGAGCTTTGGCGGTCTGGGTAAGAGCGTTGAAGAGGGTGGACTTTCCCACGTTCGGGAGGCCGACTATTCCTAAATTGAAACCCATAGCTGACTAATATAAGGCCTAAGTGGGTAGATTTCCACTCAGGACCTCTTCGCGGAGTCTCTGGAGCTCCTCGAACATCTCTTTGGTGTTGAAGCGCGTCTGGTAGGTTTCGATCATCAACCTCCAGTCCCAGTAGTTGTTTTTGGCCTCAAGGAACGAGACCTTCTCAAGTTTGTCGTTCACAAACACGGCGAGGAATGTGGAAGCTATCGGCCCGGGCTGTTTCTGGTGCTGCCAGATAAGGACTCCCATCACGAAGCATTCCTTCCCGTTCCTCTCCCCGAAACCCGCTATCCCGAGTATGTCCTCTACCTGAGTGGGGTAGAGCTTCTTCAGGCCGTCCCTGAACGGCTCCACGAGTGCGATGAACTCCTCCTGGGACAGCCTTCTGGAGCCTTCCTCTCTGCTTTCTTCCCTTTCCTCCCCTCCGTCCGAGGGGAACCTTATCACCTTCCCCATCACTTAGACCCGCACACGTACCTCACGCCCTTTTCGGTCTTAGCCCAGTGAGGTGTGTTTGGCTCGAGCTCTATCATATCCCCCTCTCTCAGGACTATCTCCTTCCCCTCCGCGCCTATAGTCACCTCTCCCTCGATCACCCACCTGACCTCCATGTCCGGATGGGTGTGGGTTGGGTAGTACGTTCCGGGAGCATCCGACCAAGTATAAACCGAGTATCCTCTCTGCCTGAGGATCTCCTTCACCTTCTCCTCGTCCTTTATACCTGTGGACTCGAACCTGACCCTCATCGAATTAAAATTATATGCCCCTATGCTCCTGGAAAGATGGGACGAGTTCATAAACCGACTTAGGGATTTCTTCAAGAAGAGGGGTTATCTGGAAGTTACAACGCCGATCCTCCTGGAGTTTCCCAACCTGGACTCCAACGTAGATCCCATTCCTGTAAAGGTTAAACTTGGGGGAAAAAATAAAATCCTCTGGCTTCAAACATCTCCCGAGTACTCGATGAAGAAGCTCCTCTCCAAGTACAAAAGGGACATATTCCAGATAGCCAAGGTCTTCAGGAACGGCGAACGGGGAAGACTCCACAGGTTGGAGTTTCACATGCTCGAGTGGTACAAGGTGGGCGGAGATTACAGATTTCTGATGGAGGAGATAAAGGAGCTCCTCTCGGAGCTGTTTGGCTTCAGTGAGTTTGAAGAAATTAGCGTAGCGGAGGCCTTTGAAAGGTATTTGGATGTGAAGCTAAGCGGCAGGGGGGAGGACCTAATGGAGGCCCTCGATAGAAAGGGTATCTACTACGAGGATGGGGAAGACTGGGAGACCCTCTTCTACAGGGCCTTCCTAGAGGTGGAGAGGAGGCTCGGCTTTGAAAGGCCCACCTTCTTAAAGGACTTCCCCAGAAGGCTCTGTGCCCTTGCCAAGGTGAGGGGAAACGTAGCGCTCAGGTTTGAGCTCTTTATAAAGGGGATAGAGCTCGCCAACGGCTGGACGGAGGAAACTGACCCTTACGAGGTGAGGAGGAGGTTGGAGGCTGAAGCTAAGAAGAGAGGTCTTCCCATAGACGAGAAATTCATCGAAGCGCACCACAGCATGCCCCAGTGCGCCGGTTGCTCCATAGGGGTGGAGAGGCTCTTTATGCTCTGGATGGGAAAGGACAGCCTCGACGATATAGAATTATTTAACTATGAACACCTTTGAGACCTTTCTCGAGGTAGTCTTGAAGTTCTCAGATCTCAAGTGGTCCGAGTTCAGGGATGACCTCATAGTCAAGTGCATGAAGGCTCTCAGGAAGTTCAGGGACGGCAAGAGCTTGGAGGAGGTTCTATCGGATAGGAAGATCTCCTCGGAGATAGAGGGGGTTCTCGAGCTTCTGAAGAGTTTTGCAGATTCTAATCCCGCCGAAGAGGTAAACAGGCTGATAGATGCCCTCGGTATGTTCACGAAGGCTCCTGCACCCTGTAAGACGAAGATCATAGCCTTGGTAGAAACTCTAACAGGCAAAGGTGAGGTCAGGGGTTAGGTATCCTCACCTCAAGGGTTTCCGTATCCCCCTTTTGATCCTTTATCCTTATCTTGAAAACAAGATCACCTTCAAAGCCGAGTTCCTTTAGAGCTTCTCTGTGCGTGTAGTTTATCCAGATCAGGGAGTGGCTTGGACAGGCCACCTCCAGGGGCTTGTTCCAGAAGTCTATCACCTCAAGTTCTCTGTCCGAGAAGCAGGGACATACCCTTATAGGGAGCAGGTAAAACTCCTCCTCCTTGGGGAGGAGTTCGGTCTTGACCACCCACACACCTTCTCCAACCTCAACGGCGGCCGCTATATCCTTGGAACCGTCTTCATAGTAGGCGTAGCCGTAGCAGGGAACAGCGTAAATGTACCTGAATATCCTGTGAAGGCCCTGAGTGTCCAGGTTAGGGCCTGCCCTCTTTCCCTTTGGAGGGTTTAGAACCTCGAGGGTTATACGGTCTGCGTCCTTTATGTATATCATAACGTCATTCTCCCTCACATCCATCTTCCCCACTTCCAAGCCGAAAACCGATCCCAAAAGGATAAGAAGTAAACTAATCCACATCTATCCTGAACACCTCCATACAGACCTTACGATGATCAGAGTAGATCACGTAGAACCTGTCCCTGTTAAAAACTACATCCCGAGGAGGCAAACCTTCGCACTCTAATCTCCTGTAGTCTAACACTTTGCCACTTTCTGCTTCTAGAACCATTATCCTGTCTTTGAGAGCAAGATTCCCGTAGACATGGTTCGGGTATGGAACTGCGGAAGTCTTTCCAAGAATCCCCCGGGTCTCCAGGTCCCTAAGCTCGGCTCTGGTCTTGCCGTAAAGACAGAAGACGGTTCCGGCATGCTCCCTCACCCTGCATCCTTTCGGGACCCTTTTCTTTGTCCCGTCCTTGAACAGAACGAAGACCTCCCCTTCCCCGAAGAACACCTTTATGTCCTCCCCCTTCCACCTGTTTGAAAAACCCTTGAACCTGAGGGGTTTTACCTCAAGCCTACCGTTCACAAAAAAGCACTCCTCCCTGCAAAAGACAAAGGCACCGTCCAGAAGGTAAACCTCAGACCTCTTCGGTAGATCTATGGTTCTCAAAATGTTACCCCTCAGGTCCACTACAGATGCCTCCCCTTTGTAATGTCTGTACATGGTGCATTCTCCCTGCCAGCTTGGGAAAAGGCACACACTGTAGGGTGGCTTGATCAGTATGTACTTTCCCTCCCCGATAGGTGTGAACAGGTAGTATTCGTAGTTATTCCTTCGCTCGTAAGACAGGACCTTTTCAAGAGAACCACTCTCAGGGTCGAGCCTGGAAAGGTCTGTCCGATCGGTTCCCATATAGAATGTGTCCAGCGTGATGTAGAACTTTCCCCCTGAGAGGACCAGAAGCCTTATAAATACTTCTCTGAGATCAACCTGAGTTTTGAGTTTGAGGTCAGGACTCAGAACAACTATCCTCTCCTCATAGGACCCCGGTATTTGCCCGTGTAGAACTATAAAGTCCCTGAAGAATTTGATCAGGAGGTTTGCGTGAAAGATGACTCTGTTTACCCTCTTTACTACGCTTCTGACCGGCTTGTAAATAACGACCTGTCCGTCCTTTTCAAGGTCGATCACCTTCCCGAGGATACACACGAACCGTTTTCCCTTTCTCTTTGTTACACGTCCGTCCCTGTTCACAAAGAGGTTCCAGCCCTCTCCCCACGTCCAGTAGATATCTCCGCACGGGACCATGCCTCTCTCTTTAGGATAAACCCAGTGCTTGGGGAAGGGATCCCTTACCTTGAATACCCTGCCCTCGTGGACTATTTCTACATTTTTGTCCTTACCTATCCTTGCAACAGCGGGGAGCTTTCCCAGAACCCTCTCCTTCATGGTTGTAAGGTCGAGTTCTAAAAACCTACTCCATCTGACCAAGAGTAGCCTGTTATCTTTCAGGTAAGTGGGGTATCCTTCAAAGCAGACGTTTCTCGAAAGCAGGCAGGTGTATACCCTGCCAAATTTGTTAGGATCAACCGATAACAGGGCTTTAAAAACGACAATATCGCCTTTTCTCGAAAGGAGTTTTATCTCGGGAAAGCCCTGCTCCGCAAGGAGTCTGTTAATATCCTGGGAGACTGAGTTGCGGGGCCTAGGGTATGCAAGCAGGAATATGAAGAGAAAGATCAGAACAGCTACGCCTGTTGTACGCACTGCATAGTATGATATAAACTCTGTATTCAGAGGTGCAAGGCTTTGAAGATAGGTGAGATACTCAAGAAGGGGATCTTTTCGGTGTCCTTCGAGTTCTTCCCTCCAAAAACGCCCGATGGAGAAAGGCAGCTCTTCGAAACCATTCAAGAGCTGAAGGATCTCAAACCCACCTTCGTTTCCGTGACCTACGGGGCGGGAGGCTCCACGAGGGACAGAACGAGGAACGTGGTAAAGAGGATCCACGAAGAGGTTGGCCTGACGGTGATGGCCCATCTCACCTGCATAGCCCACACGAGGGAAGAGCTCATCGATATACTTGAAGACTACAGAAGTATAGGTATAGAGAACATCTTGGCCCTAAGGGGGGACGTCCCGAGGGACCAGCCCGACTTCAGACCACCGGAGGGAGCCTGCAGGTACGCGAGGGAACTTGTGGAGCTGATAAGGGAGAGGTTTAAGGACTACTTCTCAATAGGGGTTGCTAGCTATCCGGAGGGGCATCCGGAGTCTCCAAACATGGAGTGGGAGGTAAAGTTCTTCAAGGAGAAGGTCGAGGCCGGAGCGGACTTTTCCATAACTCAGATGTTCTTTGAAAACAGGTACTACTACGAGTTCGTTGAGCTATGCGAAAGAGCTGGGATAGAGATCCCTATAATTCCTGGCATAATGCCGATCACCAACTTCAAGCAGATAAAGAAGTTCGCCAGCATGTGCGGGGCAACCATACCCCAGGCCCTGATAGAGAGGATGGAGCCGGTGGAAAACAGGCCCGAGGAGGTGGCAAAGATAGGGATAGAGTTCGCTATAAAGCAGTGCGAAGACCTTTTAAGGAACGGAGTTCCGGGCCTTCACTTTTACACACTGAACAAGTCCAAGGCAACACTGGAGATATACAGGGCTATAAAGGATCTGGTCCCGGTCAGGGACCTATATGCCTGACGAAGGAAGGAACCTCCTCGCTTCTGAGCCAGCCTGCCTCTTCCAGCTTCTCGTCCACGAAATTCTTATCTTTCTTAAGTTTTTCTGCTAAGTACTCCACGAACCCAGCCCTGTTGCCCTTGAACCTCTCTATCTCCTCCTCGCTGACCTCCGGAAACCTGGAGATTATCCTCCTTTTGACCTCCTCCCAGGCGGTCTTGTTCTCGTAAAGGACGAACTTCTTGTCCCTGACCCCGGTCTTCGTCACCAGCTCCTTCAGTCTCTGGACTATCTCCGGATCGTAGGTGAGTATCGCCTCGGCCATAACCGGATCGAGGGTGTAATAGACCCCGAAGAGCTTACCCAGGAGCCTCCTCTTGGTCCTTATAAAGAGCGTGAGCTTGTCCTTTACCTCCTCGAGCCGCTCGTATAGAAGCTCCCAGTAGTTGAGCATCTCGAGCTCAAGTCCGCCGAGGTACCTTATGTGGGCCGTGAGTTCGCTTATGCTAAAGCCCTTTAGCTCCTCCTGGACCGCCTTCTTTTCTTTATTGACCCTGGTGTCTCCATAATCGGCGTGGGCATCCGTGTGAACGGGGGGTATTATGTGGTAGTGCTCCGACTCCCAGCCAGCCTTCCTCAGGATCTGTTCCGCCCCGGATTCGTCCAGGTTGTACTTCTCCATAAGGAGCTTCTTCAGACCCTCCCTGTCCTTCTTGTATTTGTCTAACTCTTCGTCCGGTATGTCCACCTCGACGTAAACCAGCCTCTCTTCCCCGTTCTCGCCCCTGACGATTACGTTCTTCCTGCCGTTTATGTTCCTCTTTATAAACTCCCAGTCCTCCTCTGTCATCACAGGCTCGGGATGCCAGCGGGAATCCATCTCGCTCTCGAGCTCCAGGTAAGGCACAGTCTCGTACCACGTAGCCTTGGTCAGCTTCTCTTCTATGAGCTCCTCGGGTTCTCCCAGTCTGTCCTTCACATACTCAACGAACTCCTTTCTCTTGAACTTGAACTTGTCTATCTCATCGAAGGTGAGCTGTGGGAAGAAGATCTTGAGCTTGTACCTTATGTAGTCCCAGTTTCCGAATAGGTTTTGGGGTTCTAGGACCTCCTCGAAGTAGGGGTGCTTTTTCATGAAGTCGAAGTAGTACGAGATGTACTGCCTGACCCTCGGATCCGTGTTGATGAGAGCTTCCATGAACTTTGGATCGAACTCCTTTATCATCGAGAGGAGCCTAGCTATGTTCACCTTCTTTATGTTGTGAAGATGGCAGAGCTCTATGGCGTAGCTCTTAGGTATCCTGTCGTTTATCTTGCAGTACTCGTTCATAACCTCCATCTCCCTCTTCAGCAGCTCCCTGAGAAGTACCAGCTTCTCTATCTGGGTCAGCTCCTGCTTTAATACAAGTGTTTCAAAGACTCCCATGATCCTACCCTCCTTGGTTATCTATAATAAGCCCGTTTTCGGTTTTATCCGTGATCTAAGGCAGTTCTGTGCCCTTTATAATTGAGAGGGTGCAAGGTCTGACAGGTAAGCTCTCGAAGGTAATCCACACCCTTCTCAGGGTAACTATGTACCTTCTGATAGTCTTCGGCATAGCCCTCCTTGTCAAGGAGCTTGATCTTGGCTCCCTCTCTTTCCACGTTCTCGTGAAGGAGCTCACGGTGAGGATACTGGAGCTCGTAGTTCTCTACGAGCTCTTCAAGGCGGTGATGAGCATATTCGAGCACGAGAGGGTCAAGCTCATATTCCTGGTGGACGCGAGCACCCCTCTCATCCTAAGGGAGCTGATAATAGTTATCTACTCAAACAAGCTGAC
>JALWEK010000067.1 GCA_027014185.1 Aquificaceae bacterium | reverse complement strand
ATAGAGGAGGGCATGGTTTTCACGATCGAACCGGGTATATACCTGCCGGGAAAGTTCGGTGTCAGGCTGGAGAACATAGTCGCTGTGGTCGATGGCGTGGGGGAACCTCTCTCCTCCGTGGGCCTCGATCTGGTGAGCCTTTAAGATGGAGAGGGGTATTGTAATAGAGAGGGTCGCCCAGCTAATAAGGGTTTACCTGTTCGAAAGGGGCATCACACTCAGGGGTGTTCCGAGGGGCAAGGTCCTGAAAAAAACCAGGATATACGCGGGCGATTACGTGAACGGTGAGGTAGTGGACAGCGAAACCTTCGCAATAGAAAATGTGGAGGAGAGGAAGAACGTCCTCATAAGGCCCCCGATAGCCAACGTGGACAGGGTCATATGTGTGATGACCATACAGAAGCCCGACTTCGACAATCATCTCTTGGACAACCTGCTCGTTGTTTACGATCACGTAGGATGCGAGCCCGTTATACTCTTTAACAAAGTGGATCTGCTCGACGATGAAGGGCTCGAAGAACTGAGCAAGTGGACAGAGATATACTCGGATGCAGGGTACGACGTGGTTCACGTGAGCGCGAAGACGGGCAAGGGTCTCGATAAGATGAGGGAGCTTGTCAGGGGTGAGATATGCATACTCGCTGGTCCCTCTGGGGTAGGAAAGAGTTCCATACTGAAGCAGCTTACGGGTGAAGAGCTCAGGGTGGGTGAGGTGAGCGAAAAGACGGAGAGGGGAAGGCACACAACCACGGGAGTAAAGCTCATACCGTTTGGAGAGGGATCGTTCATAGGGGATACCCCCGGCTTTTCGAAGGTCGAAGCCTTGCAATTCGTGAGGAAAAGGGAGGTTAAGAACTACTTCAGGGAGTTCTTGAGGTACGAGTGCAGATACCCGGACTGCATGCATCTGAGCGAACCCGGATGCGGGGTGAAGGAAGCCCTTAAAAGGGGAGAGATAAGTTGCGAAAGATATAAAAGCTACCTGAAAACCATAAAGGAGTTTTTGCCCGAGCTGAAGGAGTTGTGCGGTGGAGATTAAGCTAAGCTCTTTCATATTCAAACGGATGAACGTCCGGGACTCGGAGGGAGACATAGTCTTCTTCAGGCTCTGGGTGGACAGGTGGGAAGAGGATAGAGAACCCGTTAGCAGGGAATCTTTGGTGCTTCACTTCGTGGCCAACTACTCGCCGGAGATGGAGGAGAAGCTCCTGGGGCACAGGAGGGGACTGATAGATGTCCCCGTAGATATGATAGTTTCCCGATCGGTCCTGGATATACTCGACGGGACCAAGTTCATACTGAACCTGTTGCCGCCCAGGAAGGCCCTAACCGCCAAGCACAGGAAAGTTATGGGCAGCCTCTTCGATCACTACGTATCGGACGGCTTTCTATTCTCAGCACACGAGGACCTGATCAGGGCAGAGCCTGAGTTCGTGGAAGAGTACGAGGAGTTCATAACCTATACCTACGGCTACGAAGAGTATCCAAGGCTCGAGGGGAAACTTCTGATCGCCTGCGGAAGTCTGCCGCCGGAGGATTACGACTTCATATGTGAGGGAGAGTTCGAGGACGTGCTCATAGTTAGCTCTCTAAAGCACGCCCAGGCGACCGTTTCCAAGCTCATATCCATGATCTCCGAGGACGTTTCGGTAGAGTCCCTCGCGGAGACCATAAAGGGAGATCCTGCCCTCGTTACGAAGCTTCTTCAGTACGTGAACTCCCCCCTATTCCCCCACAGGAAGGAGATCGAGTCGATAACCTCCGCCATAAACTACCTGGGTCTTGAGAACCTGAAGAAGTTCCTGATAGCGGTGTGGATGTCCCAGTTCTTCGGTCAGGACCCTTCCTTCTTGGAGTTCATACGGAGGATGCTCTTCAACGCCTTCCTGCTGGAGAGTCTGCACAAATACCTCGGCAAGATACCCAAAGACAAGCTCTTCCTTCTTGGGCTCTTCTACAAGATGCCGGATGTATTCGGGGTCAGACCCCACGTTCTCTACGAGTCCCTGCAGCTACCGGAGGAGCTGGTGGAGCTTTACAAGGACGAGGAGCTTCAGAGGTACCTTAAGATAATAGATCTTCTTGAGACCCAAGACCTCGAAGATTACCTGAGATCGCTCGGAATAGACCCTGCCTCCTTTGAGGAGAAGAACCTGAAGTATGCCCAGGAGAACGTATCCATGCTTCTGGCCTAAGTTCCGACCGTGCTCAGGAGGTTCTCCACCTGCTCGAGACTTCCTAGGACTATCAACCTGTCTCCTGCTCCAAGCTTAGTGTCCTTCGGAGGGCTGACTACCATCCTCCCCTCTTTAACTAGGGCGAGAAGAATACCGAAGACCTCCTCGTTGAAGAACTCTTTCAGGCTTCTACCCCTCACCGGAGAATCTTCCTTAACCTCTACCGTCTCTATGGTGTAAGGGGACTCCTCGGAAAGCAACACCTCCGTGAGGAACTCCGATACCTCCGGCTTTAGTATGGAGAGGGCTATGGACCTTCCGCTGAAGCTCTCGGGTATGAAGGTCTGGTCAGCTCCGGCCCTCCTTATCTTGGGCTCGTTTTCAGCCTTCACGACCCTAGAGGAGATGAATAGATCCGGGTTCATTCCCCTCGCTGTGACTATGATGAAGACGTTCTCGCTGTCCGAGGAGGTGTTCACGAAGAGCCTCTTAGCTTCCCTTATCTTGGCAAGCTCGAGGACGTTTTCGTCCTTCGCATCCCCCTCGATCACGGGAACGGTGGGAAACTTTTCTTTAAAGGTGCTTATCCTCTCGGGGTCCGACTCTATCGCTACCACCTTCTCACCCAGATCCACAAGGGTCTCGGCCACAGCTACTCCGGTCCTTCCCAGCCCTATGACAACGGTATGTCCCTTCACCTTCTCCAGCATACTTATCAACCTCCTGTACCTGAGTATCTCCAAGAGCCTACCTTCAGCGACAAGGTAGGCTATCTGGGAGGCCACGTAAACGAAGAAGCCCGTCTGGAAGACGATCATACCCATCAGGTAGGCCCTGCCGAGGTCGCTGACCTCCCTTATCTCCGCGAACCCGACAGTCGATACGGTGATAACTATCTGGTACAGGGCCTCGAAGAAGCTCCAGCCCTCCATGTAGGCGAAGACCAGGCTCGAGAGAACCAAAACGCCTATGTAGAAGGATGTTATCTTTATGACCCTTCTTGTGAGCTCCTTGGACTCCTCGTACATCCCTTATACTTATATCGGCATGGAGCGCTGTCCTTTGTGCGGTTATCTGCTCGAGATAATCGAGTGCTGCGGAGGGGGGATATTCAGATGCGACAGATGTGGTGAGTACTTCTACTACGGCGAGCTCATAGAAGAAACTCCTCCCCAGGAGTGCGAAGGAGCATCTCCCTCAGAACCTCCTTCAGATCCTCCTTCAGAATGACCACCCTGTAAACGGCCTCCGTTATCGGGGCGTATATGCCCTCCCTTTCGGTAAGCTCCTTCAGGGCCACGACCGTTTTCACCCCCTCGACCACCTGTCCTATCTTCTCGAGGGCCTCCTCAGGGGAGTAACCCCTCCCGAGTAGCAGGCCGAAGGTCCGGTTTCTCGAAAGGTCGGAGGTGGCCGTAAGTATCAGATCACCTGCCCCGGAGAGTCCGAAGAAGGTCTCCTTCTTAGCCCCGAGCCTAACCCCTATCCTGGTCATCTCAACGAGTCCCCTAGTTATGAGGGCCGCCCTGGCGTTGTGCCCGAACCCGAGCCCGTCCGAGACCCCGCAGGCTATGGCTATAACGTTCTTGAGTGCCCCTCCGAGCTCCACGCCCACTATATCCCCACTCAGATAAACCCTGAAGTTCTCGCTTATGAAGGCCCTTTGGAGCTCTCTCGCCTCCTCCTCGGAGTCCTTATGGGCGAGGACAACCGCCGTGGGAAGTCCTTTCGAGACCTCCTCTGCGAACGATGGACCCGACAGGGCGAAGACCTTCACCCCGGGATGGAGCTCCTCGATCACCTCGCTGACACGCTTGAAGGAACCTATCTCCAATCCCTTGGAGGCGTTTATAACCCTGCCCTTCACATCCAGCCTGGAAAAGACCTCCCTGACGCTTTGAGTTGGAAGGGCACATATGACGTTCTCAAACCCTTCCACCTCCGAGATGTCTGTTGTAGCCCTCATCGAACCGGGGAGCCCTGTACCCGGGAGGTATGGGTGCTTACCCTCGTTTATGCTCGTAACCGCTTTCTCGTTTATGTCGTATATGAGAACCCTGTGGCCGAGCCTTGAGAGGTGCAATCCGAGGGCGGTCCCCCATCTTCCTCCTCCCAGTACTGCAAACTCCATAGTGTTAGGATTATACTATTCGTGACAAAATGCTAAGAAGTGCCCTCGAGGAGTTCCTCTACTGGATCATATCCTTCCTCATAAACCTGATCCTGTTCTCGCTCCTCACTACCGTGTTCATAGTCAAGGTTAAGGAGATCCCCGAGTTCTACCCCCTCAGGGTTGAGATAAGAGAGCTCAAAGTGGAGAAACCTAAAGAACCCCGTTCGGTGGTCAAGGCCAAGTCCACGGCCAAGAGGACTGTGGCCAAGAAGGTCAGCGGTTCAGCAAAGAAGAGGAAAGCCGGAGCAACAGTTAGCTCCGCACTGGAGAAAGGGGACGTGAAGGTCCCCGTCCAGAAGGAGGAGGACGTCTCAGTTCTCGCGGAGCTCGAGAAGAAGATAGAGAGCAGGTTAAGGAAGAAAGAGAAGGTAAAGAAGGAGGTGGGCAGCATATCGGCGGTAGTCACGGGTAAAGAGGTGAGGATAAAGGGCGGTACGAGAAGGATAGTATATACTCCCCCCGTTCCCGAGCTTATCTCAAGCGAGTTTCCCAGCGGGGTAAGGATAAGGATATGGGTGGCTCCCGACGGGAGTGTGATCAAGGCGCTCCTTCTTCAGAGGAGCGGAAGTGTTAATATAGATAATACCTTACTTTCCTTCGTAAGGGGTATAAGGTTCGAGAAGGTTCAGGAGCAGGAGGTGCAGGTTGGAGAGATAACCTTCAGCTTTCAGGGAGGTTAGAAGATGGGTATCGGCAAGGTAGTCAGGATGGAAAGGATAATGAACAGGAGTACCAAGAGAACGATAATCGTCCCGATGGACCACGGGGTTAGCTCGGGTCCCATAGAGGGGATAAGGGATATAAAGCTGGCGGTCGATAGGGTCGCCGAAGGCGGAGCGAACGCCGTTGTTCTGCACAAAGGTATGGTCAGGGCCGGACACAGGGGAGGAGGAAGGGACATAGGTCTTATCGTTCATCTCTCAGCTTCCACAGACCTGTCTCCTTCCAAGAACGACAAGGTCCTCGTGTGTAGCGTGGAGGAGGCTATAAGACTGGGAGCGGACGCAGTTTCTATACACGTAAACATAGGGGCGGATCTGGAGAGGGAGATGCTCAGGGACTTCGGTATAGTCTCCAGAGCGTGTGAGGAGTGGCAGATTCCCCTTCTCGCGATGGTTTACGGAAGAGGCCCCAAGATAGAGAACCAGTACGACCCGAAGGTGGTGGCCCACTGTGCGAGGATAGGAGCGGAGCTGGGAGCGGATATAGTGAAGGTCCCTTACTCGGGAGATCCAGAGAGTTTTAGACTGGCGACTGAAGGCTCACCCATACCCGTGGTGATAGCGGGTGGGCCGAAGATGAAGTCCGAGAGGGACGTCCTGGAGATGGTCCATGGCGCCATAAAGGCGGGGGCCTCGGGTCTATCGATAGGCAGGAACATATTCCAGGCTAAAGATCCAGCCCTCATGGTGAGGGCTATGGCCAAGATAGTTCACGAGGGCGGGACTGTGGAGGAGGCCCTCCAAATACTGGAAGAGGGCTGATACAAAACTCAGGAGGTATCCAATGGGACTTCTCGAGGGAAAGAAGGCGCTTATTACTGGGGTTGCCAACGAGAGGAGCATAGCCTACGGTATAGCCAAGTCCTTCCACAGGGAGGGGGCAGAGCTTGCCTTCACCTATGCGAACGACAAGCTCAAGAAGAGGGTCGAGGAGATAGCTAGGGAGTTCGGGAGCGAGTTGACAACGAAGTGTGACGTCTCCCTGGACGAGGACATCACATCCCTTCGGGACTTTTTGAAAGAGAAGTGGGGAGGGCTAGATATAATCGTCCACTCGGTAGCCTTCGCTCCCAAGGAGGAGTTCAAGGGTGGCGTGATAGATACCTCAAGGGAAGGCTTCAAGATAGCGATGGACATATCCGTTTACTCTCTGATAGCGATGACCAGAGAACTCCTCCCCCTTATGGAGGGTAGGAACGGGACTATAGTAACCTTATCCTACTACGGGGCGGAGAAGGTCGTCCCTCACTACAACGTGATGGGTATAGCCAAGGCCGCCCTCGAGAGCACCGTAAGGTATCTCGCTTACGACATAGCTAAACACGGGCACAGGATAAACGCTATATCCGCAGGGCCTGTCAAGACGCTCGCCGCCTACAGTATAACTGGCTTTCACCTCCTGATGGAGCACACAACCAAGGTGAACCCCTTCGGGAAGCCGATAACGATAGAGGATGTGGGGGACACGGCCGTGTTCCTCTGCAGCGAGTGGTCGAGGGGTATAACGGGAGAGGTGGTCCACGTCGATAACGGCTACCATATAATGGGCGTGTTCGGTAGGGAGGAGGAGATAAAGGAAGAGGTCTTCCAAAAGTGAGCCTCAGACCCACCAACGTTCCGCTGACTGTAAAGGATTTCGACAACGAGAGGTGCGGTGTCTGTGCCGGGTGCGGATGCGCCTGCGGCTATATAGCCTACATAAAGGAAGGGAAGCTGGTTGATCTCTACGGACATCCTCACGATCCCAACGGTATAGGTAGCCTATGTACAAAGGGTATCACGCTCATCCAGGAGGCTACACAGAACCCGCTACGTGTAACCAAACCTCTGATTAGGGAAGGGGACAGCTTCAGGGTGGCAAGTATCGAAGAGGTAAAGAGGTGGATAAACGACAACCTGAAAGGTAAGATCGCCGTATTCCTGGACAGGTTCGCCGACCTGAAGGATTACGCGCTGGCTAGGAAGATAGGTGAGAGTGTTTACTCCGATTCTGTATATCTGCCCTTCAGAGCCTCCACCCTGAGGCCCCAGGAGTGGAGAGAGCAAAGGGTTATCCTCTCCCTCGAATGCGATCCCGTGTTTTCCGAGGTGATGTCCACCAGATGGCTGGTCGATGCCTTCGAGAGGTCGTCCTACATACTCTCCGTATCCTCACGCTACGAGACAGTCTCCGCCAAAGCCACAGAGAGATTGCTGTTAAAACCTCCCCGCACGGTAAGGTTCCTGGAAGAGGTGGCGGATAAGCTCGAGGGGAAGGAAAGAGATTACGAGTTCGAGGACAAGGTTGAGAAATTGGCGAGGGCCTTCAGCTTGATAAAAGAGTCCCTCATACTGATAGGTGAGGCCCTTCTCAGATCCCCGTGGAGGGGAAACGTTATAGACGCCCTGAGGAGGATAAGGAAGAAGGTAAGGGTGAACTACTCCATAGTTGGAAACGTATCGCCCCTGCCTGTTAAGGAGATAGGAAACTTCAAGAGTGAGCTCGACGGGTTCGATGCCCTGGTGCTGTTTGGAAACCCCGCCCTGTACATGTCCGAAGAGGAGCTCAGTGTACTATCCAGTAAGAAGGTTCTCAGCTTCCAGATCTTTCCAAACCTCACTGCCCATCGTTCCGACGTGGTCCTGCCAGCCAGCCTTTTCCCCGAGAAGGAGTTCTTCGGCTACAAGAACGGCTTCGGCTTTGCCTTCTACTCGCCGAGTACCCTTGAGGGGCCTGAAGGTGTCGTACCTCCAGAGGAGGTTTTTGGGATAGATCCCGATGTGAGTGGATACCTCTCGGAACTCGGTGTGGAGATGAACGATCTCAAGGAAGCTGAAGGGGGGCTCGATATAGACCTTCCCACCGTGGAGGAGTGGGATGGGGAGGCGGAGAGGGCTGAGTTGCAGGATGAGGGGTTCTATATAGTTTGCGACAGCACCCTTGTGGACGAGGTAGGGCGCTGGAACGTGTGGACCCACGAGATAGAGAGGGAGCAGCTGGCCCACATGAGCGCGGATACGGCCAGGGAACTCGATGTGAGGGGGGAGATAGAGATAAGGGGAGTTAAGCTGAAGGTGAAGATAAACAACAACGTGGCGAAGGGAGTTGTGTTCGTTCCCAACTCCTTCGAGGAAACGCAGCCCTTCGATCCGGGAGTTAGGGCGGGAAGGATACTGAAGAACGCAGCCTACAGGGTGGAGAGCTTGCGGTTAAAATAATAGATCCACGGAGGTAAGAGGATGAACATCGAGTTCAGGGGCGTTGATGTTCAGATAACCGACGCCATGAAGAGCTTCATCGAGGGAAAACTGAAGAGGTTCAACAGGTATCTGAAGGAGGCAGGGGAAGACCAGGTCGAGGTGATAGTGTCCATTTCAGCCGTTCGTGCCAGGCATAAGGATTACGCGGGGGACAGCAAGCCCATAGTTTACAGGGTGGATATGCACATGTACCTCAAGAATCTCCCTCACGGCTCGATCCACGCCTGGGAGGAGGACACGGACGTATTCACGGCACTAGATCAGGTCCTGGATGAGATAGAGAGGCAGCTCATAAAGCTGAAGCAGAGGAGACTCGAGCAGAGGAGGGTGTCTGCAAAGATAAAGGAGCAGATGCACACACCGGAGACCTTACCTCCAGAGGAGAGGGAAAGACCCCAGATAGTTGAAGAGGAGCTCGCCGTGGAGAAGCCGATGAGCGTTGAGGATGCCATGTTCGAGCTAGAGCAGACGGGGGCCTTCTTCATACCCTTCGTGGACATAGATACCGGAGACCTCAAGATCCTTTACAGGAAGAAGGGAGGGAACTACGGACTCATAACGACCAAGTGCAAACTCATGTAGATCCGTTATGGAATACAGGTTCAGATTTCTAAGGTTTAGGTTCTTCTCTTACGCGGTCTCTGTGCTCCTCGTCGTTGGGAGCCTGATGCTGCTCTTTACCAAGGGTCTGAACCTAGGTCTCGACTTTACGGGGGGCAGGGTTGTAGAGGTAAAGTTCGAGAGAAAACCCGAGATAGGTGAGCTCAGGAGCGCCCTCAAGAAAGCCGGCGTGGAGTCTTTCCTGGTTCAGGAGACCAAGGAGGGAACCTACATAGTGAAGATACGTGAAGGTGAGAATGTGTCGCGCGTTAAAGACGCCCTCAGGAAGCTGGGGAGCTTCGAGCTCATAAGGGAGGAGCGGATAGGCGGTGTGATAAGTGAAGAGCTAAGGAGAAAGGCTATACTCGCGATACTTACAGCTCTGGCTGGAATTCTCGTGTACCTTGCCTTCCGCTTCAAACCTGTCTGGGGAATAGGTGCGCTCATAGCACTGGTTCACGACGTTCTCATAGTCGTAGGCTCGTACTCGCTTACGTACAGGGAGGTAAACCTGGAGGTGGTATCCGCACTCCTGATAGTTGCCGGTTACTCGGTTGCGGATACGGTGGTGATCTTCGACAGGATGAGGGAGAACCTGAGGATCCGCAAGAGCCTTCCCCTTGAGGAGGTGATGGACATCTCTATAAACCAAACCCTCTCGAGGACGGTGATGACCTCGCTGACCACATTCGCAACAGCCCTGACACTTTTCCTCCTGGGAGGCTACGCCCTGTCCAACATAATGTTCGCCTTCGTAGTGGGCATAGTGGTGGGGACCTTCTCCTCAGTTTTCGTGGCGAGCTCCTTCGTCCTCGACGTTAGCAGGCTCTTAGGAAGGGAGGAGGAGCAGGAAGAGACGGCCTGATGGACTACGTCGTCATTTTTACCCTCGGACTTATCCTGGGAAGTTTTTACAACGTCCTGATATACAGGCTTCAAGGAACGGCTCTATCGTTACCCCGTCCTCTCACTGTCCCCAGTGCAAGGAACCCATAAGGTGGTACGATAACATCCCCGTCGTCTCTTACATAATCCTGAGGGGAAGGTGCAGGAACTGCGGGGCTAAGATATCTATCCAGTACCCCCTCGTCGAGCTTAGCTCCGGGCTTTTGGCTATCCTCTCCTACTACAGATGGGGTGCAACTCCAGACGCCCTCTTTATGTACTTCTTCTTCTCGGCCCTCCTCGTTCTCTCACTTATAGACCTAAAGTTCTTCATACTTCCGGACGTAATAACTATCCCGGGTATTGGCTTGGGACTCATCAGCTCACTCCTCAGAGAAGGGATAACCCCCCTCCAGAGCATCGTTGGAGCCCTCGTAGGATTTCTAATACCTTTGGGTATATACCTCTACTACGTTAAGTTCCGGAAGATGGAGGGGCTCGGGTTTGGGGACGTGAAGCTCCTCTCGACGATAGGGGCCTCCACGGGGGTTTACGGTGTGTTCTCGGCCCTCTTCTTCGGCAGCCTGATAGGTCTTCTCTTTGCCCTTCCCTCCGTTGTAAAGAACAGGAACCTCCAGTTCGCCATTCCCTTCGGCCCGTTCCTATCCCTTGGCTGCTTTGTGGGTATCCTTATAAAGGATAGAGTGCTAAGTTTCCTACTTACCGCCTAGGGCGTCCTCGACTATCCTAACGTCCTCCGGCGTGTCCACTCCGTGGTAGAAGTTCCTAGTGAGCAGAACCTTTATCTTCACGCCGTTCTCTAAAAGCCTGAGCTGTTCCAGGCCCTCCACGTACTCGAGCTTCCCCCTCTCCATTGAAACGAACTCCATAAGGGTGTCCTTTCTGAAGCCGTATATACCTATGTGCTTTATGGGTTTGACATCCTCCCTCTTTTCTCTGTAAAAGGGTATAGGGGAGCGGGAGAAGTACAGGGCGTAACCTTGCCTGTCGGTAACGACCTTCACGTCCGAGGGCCTCTCGTAACACTCCTCGTCTAAAGTCCCAAGGGTAACCACGCCCTCCCCCATCTCTATCTCCCTGAAGATCCTCTCCACATCCTCTCTATAAACGAATGGCTCGTCGCCCTGGTAGTTTATGATCGCCTCCAGGTCCATATCCTTCACCGCGTAGGCGACCCTGTCCGAGCCCGAAGGCAGCTCAGAAGGCGTAAGGACTACCTCGACGCCGAGGTCCGAAACCACATCGGCTATCTCCTCACTGTCGGTTGCAAGGATAACACGCTCGCCGGTTCTCAGACATCCCTCGACCACCCATCGCACGAGGGGTTTGCCCTTTATCTCCAGGAGGGGTTTTCTAGGGAGCCTGGTTGAGGAGATGCGGGAGGGGATAACTATGGCCCTCTTCATGCTGATATAATTTTAATCCCCATGAAGATAAGGGATTTTCTAAAGGAGAACAAGCTTTCCATAGGGGACAACATGCTCCTTCTTCTGGAGAAGCTGGGCGTAGACGACAAAGAGCTCATTAAGAAACTCGAGGCCGAGCTGGGCGAGAGTGCCAAGATGTCGAAGTCGAAGGGGAACGTGGTCGATCCAGAGGAGGCTATAGAGAGATACGGTGCGGACACTGTTAGGCTTTACATACTCTTTGCGGCACCTCCGGAGCAGGACTTCGAGTGGACCGAGGAGGGAATTCAGGGAGCATACAGGTTCCTGAGCAGGCTCTGGAACTTCGTGGTTGAGAGAGAAAAGGAGCTGAGGGAGACAAAGTACACGGAGGATGAGCTCAGGACAGCTCAGGGAAGAGCCAGGGAGCTTCGCAGACTCGTCCATCAGACGATACAGGACTACCAGACCGATATGGAGAAGAGGTTCCAGCTCAACACAGCTATCGCAAAGCTCATGAAATTACTCAACGAGCTCGGCTCCTTCGAGGTCCGGAGCGATCAGGATAGGAAGGTCCTAAAGGAGGCTGTGGAGGTCCTTCTTCTCCTTCTATCTCCGATGGCTCCCCACATATGTGAAGAGCTCTGGCACAGGATAGGAAAGGAGACCCTCATCGTAAGGGAGAACTTCCCGAAGGTGGATAGGGAGGCCCTCAGGGTGGAGGAGCTCGAGATACCAGTTCAGATAAACGGGAAGCTCAGGGCCAGGGTAAGGATACCGTACGGCGCCGACGAGGAGACGGTGAAGGGCATAGTCCTCCAGGATGAGAAGGTTAAGGGTTACCTCAACGGTAAGGAGGTCAAGAAGTTCATATACGTTAAAAACAAGCTCGTTAATATAGTCGTGGGATAAAGGAGGTTCAGAATGGAACAGGAAGTTACCCTATGGGCTTGGATAGTGTGGCTGCTTAAGGTCCTCATTCTCGCCTTCCTGATAGGAATACCCTTCCTGGTCATAGTTGTTCTGATCTCTCAGGGAGTCTATAACAGGTTCCTGAAAAAGGTGGAAAAGAGCCTGGAGGAAAAGTACCAGAAGAAGAAGGGCTTTACCCTGATAGAGGTCCTCGTTGTCCTTATAATACTCGGACTGATAGCGGCGATAATAGTTCCCAGGATAACGGGGAGGGTCGATGAGGCCAAGGTAGAGACTACGAAGATACAGCTGAGGGCTATCAAGGACGCCCTCGAGCAGTACAAGCTCGACAACGGGATGTACCCGACAACTGAGCAGGGCTTGAAGGCTCTCGTGGAGAAACCCACCACGCCCCCGGAACCGCCCAGATGGAGGCAGTACCTGGAGAAGGTTCCCAAGGACGGCTGGGGAAGAGAGTTCATATACATATCGCCGGGAGTGAACCGGCCCTACGAACTCAGGTCTCGTGGTCCGGACGGGGAGGAAGGGACGGAGGACGACATCGATGTCTGGAACCTCTGAGAGGGGGTTCACCCTAATAGAGGTAGTGGTGGCCCTGATAATAATCTCGGTCGCCTTCACCGCACTCCTGGACTTCCTCTCGAACGCCACAAGGAAGCTCGAGCATAGCGAGAACACCTTCGACAACCTCCTGGTTCTCGACAGGAAGTTGAAGCTCGGAGATCACGAAGGCTTAAAGGTAGAGAGTAGGAGTCTCCCGGACTTTCCCAGGATAAAGGAGATCACGTACTCCTACGATGGCACCTACTTTATAAGGTATGAGATCAGGTAAAGCCTTCACCCTCGTAGAGGTCCTCGTCGTACTTACCCTCGTGGGGCTGACCTTCTCTGTTCTGCTTCTGATCCTGTCGAGAGGTACAGACTCGAGCCTGAACGTAACACGCGGTTCCGAGAACCTGAAGATGGAGGTAAGGCTCTTCTGGGATATCCAGAGGAAGGTGCTAGGAGCGAAAAGGATAAGGGTAGAGGGGGATAGCCTCTATCTGATAACCTCGGCCGGGGATTTCTACCCGGGTGTGGTGAAGTGTGCTTACATATATAGGGACGGAGAACTCTACTACTACGAGTTCCCCTACCCTTACGGCGCTATAAATGAGGTCGAGGAGGACAAGCTCTACAGGCTGGGCAAGTACCAGGAGTTTGAGGTCGAGGCGATGGAAAGGA
>JALWEK010000066.1:4191-13388 GCA_027014185.1 Aquificaceae bacterium | reverse complement strand
GTTCAGATTTACCGAAGAACAGGCTAAGCAGTTTTATATCGTTCACAAGGAGAGACCTTTCTATGGCGAGCTCGTCGAGTTCATGACCTCCGGTCCAGTTGTGGCGGTGGTCCTCGAGGGGGAGAACGCTATCCAGAGGGTTAGGGAGATAATAGGTCCCACCGATAGCGAGGAGGCGAGGAAGGTAGCCCCAAACTCGATAAGGGCCCTCTTCGGGACTGACAAGGGTAAGAACGCCATACACGCCTCGGACTCTGAGGAGTCTGCAAGCTACGAGATTCCCTTCATATTCTCTGGTCTTGAGATCACATAAAAGCCTGTATTTACTGGTTCATATAGTTCTATCTGTTCTTGTCTTTGCTTCCCTGCTTCCACATATCGGGGAGTACATGCTCAGGTTTGAAGAATCTACCCGCCTGCTAGTTGCCTACGAGATGTGGTACAGGGGCTCCCTCTTCCAGCCGACCATATTTGGAGAGCTTTACTACAAGAAGCCTCCCCTTTTTAACTGGTTAGTCATCCTATCCTCTAAGCTTCTAGGCTGGGAGATATTTACCCTGAGGGCTGTCTCTTTGCTTTTCAACTTCTTATCGGGAGCACTTACCTTTATAGTGGCTTATGTGCTCTGGAAGGATCTTGTTAAGGCGAGCCTAGCCTTTCTTATATTCGTTTCCTTTGCGGACGTCCTGTTCTGGTACGGATGGCTCGGGGAGATCGATATAACCTACACGTTCTTTGTCTTCCTAACGATCGTACTGCTATGGGCGTTTTTTTCATCCAGAAGATATTTTTATCTCTACCTGGCGAGTTTCTTCTCTGGGGTCAGCTTTATGATCAAGGGATTTCCCGCCTTTGCCTTCTATGTGCTAACCATAATAGCCTTTCTATTGCTAGACAGGAGCAGTATTAGGTTGTTATTCAACGTTAAAGCACTAGTGGCATCGATGTTAATAGCACTAACCACCTCTTTTATGTGGCTTCTCTTTTCCGCTGATCCTCAATCATACTTGCTTACTCTATGGAATGAGAGCTTTGGGAGAGTGAAAAGCTCAAAGGATATGACGGATATGTTCGTTCATATAGTTTCTTATCCGATCCTTAACTTAAAGCAAACGCTCCCGGCCAGCGTTGTAGTCGTTCTTGCGTTTTTCTTATACAGGAGATCCCTGGAAGTTCGTAAGGAGCACAAGCTTTTGTTCCTCCTTTTTGTGATTAACTACATACCCTATCTTTTAACACCTGCAGCACGTGGTAGGTACATACTCCCTTTGCTTCCCATTCTGGCTCTCCTGATGTCAGAGTTTATATACACATTCCTGGGAAAGCGAATCTACAGGCTATTTATTCTGCTTGTAGCGGTTGCACTCAGTCTGAGATTTGTGTACGGCTTTTTTATACTGCCTGTGATTGAAGAAAGGGCAGGAAACCCCCGTATAGTTGGGCGGGAGATCGCCAGTATAGTTAAGAATAGCGAGGTCGTGTGTGATTGTTTAGACATAAGGGATATATGCTTGTATGTGGGCCTTAACCTGGGCAGACCTGTTTTTAGCCCGTCCATAGTTGGGGACTGGAGCTTTTATATATCGTGTAAGGAGCACAGTTTTCCACTCGTCAAGGAGTACAAGTTGAAGGGTAGGCACGTTTACGTGTATTCTAGTATCCGCGATGAAGCCTTTTAAAGGAGAGAGGATATTCACGCCGGGACCCGTTGAGATCCCCGACAGAGTTAGAGAGGTTCTTGGCAGACAGATAATCCACCACAGGACTCCTGAGTTCAGGGAAGCCTTTTTGGAGACGAGGGAGCTCTTCAAACAGCTTGTTGACTGCAAGGAGGAGAACTTCGTCTTCTTCGCCTCCTCGGGAACCGGCGCTATGGAGGCTGCTGTTCTGAACTTCTTCGAGGAAGGGGATAAGGTCATAGCGGTGGTCGGGGGGAAGTTTGGTGAGAGATGGGCCGAGCTTGGGAAGAGATACAAGCTCAACGTTGTAGAGCTTGAGGTTGGGTGGGGAAAGAGTGTAGATCCTGAAGCGGTGGATAGGCTCATTAAAGAAAACCCAGATTGTAAAGGTGTTCTCGTTCAGGCTTCCGAGAGCTCTACCGGGGCTTACCACGATGTGAAAGCTCTCGCTCATGTTACAAAGGATACGGACGCCCTCCTCGTTGTCGATGCGATAACGGCCCTCGGCGTTTACAATATGAAGCCCCACGAGTGGGGTTTGGATGTTGTTGTGGGAGGCTCTCAAAAGGCCTTTATGCTTCCTCCAGGTCTCTCCATGCTGTGGTTTTCAAGTAAGGCAAAGGAGAGGCTCACCGATAGGTCTTACTACTTCAATGTAAAGGAGGAGCTAAAAAAACAGAAGGATGGACAGACAGCCTTCACGCCAGCTATAAGTCTTATCCTAGCTTTAAGGGAGTCCCTCGCGATGCTTCTCGAAGACGGTATGGATAAGGTGGAGAAGAGATACAGGATCATCTCTGAGGGCATGAGAAAAGCGGTCGAAGCTCTGGGTCTCAGGATACTTCCCGAAAACCCATCCCTTTCGCTTACTACGGTTCTGCCTCCGGAAGATATCGACCCTGAAGCCATTAGAAAGAACATGCTTGGGCTTGGGATCAGGGTGGCTGGCGGTCAGGGTAGGTTAAAGGGAAGGATATTCAGAATATCCCACATGGGCATGGATATAATGGATATGTCTGTGGTTCTATCCGCTCTCGAGCTCGCTATGGATTCTTTAGGGCGCCGAGTTGAATTTGGGAAGGCGGTTGGAGAGTATCTGAGCATAGTGCAAACTGGTGTCAAGGATGGGTAAGCTCCCGCTCTCTGTGGCGATAATAACTTACAACGAAGAGGACATAATAGGCAGGACCTTGGAATCTGTTAGAGATATAGCTTCCGAGATAATAGTGGTTGATTCCCACTCTACCGACAGAACCAGAGAGATCGCCCAATCTTATGGTGCGAAGGTTTACGTGGAGGATTGGAAGGGATATGCAGGTCAGAAGAATTCAGCTCTTGAGAAGTGTACACAGGAGTGGATACTTTTTCTTGATGCTGACGAGGTTGTTTCTGATGAGTTGAGGAATAGCATAACTGAGGAGCTTAAAAACCCGAAGGCAGACGGGTACCTTATAAATAGACGTACATACTATCTTGGGAAACTTTTAAGATATGCATGGCAGCCGGAGTGGCGCTTATTCTTGGTGAGAAAATATGTTAAGCCAAAATGGGTAGGAGAACCACACGCAACTCTGACAATAGCATCCAATAATATACGTAAGTTAAAAGGAGATTTAATACATTTTCCCTATAAGGATTTTGAGGAACACATGCGAAAATCGCTTGCTTATGCGTACATCAGCGCTGAGGAATATAAGAATAAGGGCAAAAAATTTAAAGTTTATAACCTGATATTTAATCCTGTATGGGCATTCTTCAGAGAATATGTGTTAGACATGGCTTTTATGGACGGAATAAGAGGTCTGCTCATAGGTTTTAGTTATTTAATTTCTACATTTGTAAAATATGCATACTTATGGGAAATGTGGGATAATGAAGCCAAGAGTAAGCGTAATAATACCGGTTTATAATGGCATCCAATATATAGAATCAGCTTTAAACAGTGTATTAAACCAGACATATAAGAGTTTGGAAATAATCGTTGTAGATGATGGTTCAACAGATTCTACCCTTGATGTAATCTACGCTAGATTTGATGAAATTATAAACAAAGGCAAGCTACGCGTGATTTCAAATTATACTAATATGGGAAGATGTGTTGCAGCGAACAAAGGTGCTTCGTCGTCAACAGGAGAGCTTCTATTTTTCTTAGATGCAGATGACTTATGGCATCCAGAATATATAGAATCAATAGTAAATTTCTTTGATGCAAATCCAGATGTTGACATAGCATATTCTAAACCATCAACTTTTATTGGCGAAGATGGTTCAATCATAAGAAGAACTAAAACTGTAGTAAGAGATTTAGAAAAAACAGTTTATTCTTGTAAAATAGGATTTCCGTCTGCAACTGCTTTTCGTAAAAACGCTTTTCTATTCTATAACGAAAGCTATAGATATCGTGAGGATATCGAGCTTTTAATTAGGAGTTATACATCAGGATTGAGAATACAAATTTTGGATATGGATAAAGTTTATATACGCCAACACAACAATCCATCGCGTATGAGTTTGAATAAAGACTTTTTCCGCTATACTATAAAGCTTTATAACGATTATGATGATTGTATACCTCATAAGTACAAGCCTTATTTTTATATGCACATAGCATCGGTTGCTTTTAAGTTTGGGGAATTAAAAGTAGGCTTTGACTTTATGGCTAAAATATTTAAAACCAGGCCGGGGGCTTTTTTAGATATAGAATATTCGATAGAAGTCTTAAAAAGAGCTGTGAGGATCGATAGATTTATTTCCAACATGTTGGAGGACAGAATATGATACTAATTACAGGAGGAGCCGGCTACATAGGGTCACATGTAAATAAATTATTGAATAAATATGGATACAAAACTATAGTTTTTGACAACTTAACCAACGGCCATAGAGAGTTGGTAAAATGGGGAAGCTTTTATGAGGGTGATCTTTTAGATAAAGAAAGCATTAGAAATGTTTTTCTAAAAGAAAAGATAGATGCAGTTATGCATTTTGCAGCTTTTGCTTATGTCGGTGAATCTGTTAAAGACCCCATTAAATATTACCTAAATAATGTTATTGGTACGATGAACCTCTTGGAGGTTATGCTTGAACATAATGTAACAACATTTATTTTTTCATCTACATGTGCAATCTATGGCAACCCTAATGAAGTACCTATAAAAGAAACACATCCTAAAAATCCTATAAACCCATACGGCAAAAGCAAGCTTACAGTTGAAAGCATGCTTGAAGATTTTTCAAGAGCCTATGGATTGAACTATATATCACTTAGATACTTCAACGCTGCGGGAGCTGATCCGGAGGGCGATATTGGTGAGTGGCATGATCCAGAGCCACATTTAATACCAAATGTTCTTGATGCAGCCCTTGGACTTAGAAAATATGTGGAAATATATGGGGTAGATTACGATACACCGGACGGCACATGTATAAGGGATTTCATCCATGTATGTGATCTTGCAGAGGCTCACATTTTGGCTCTGGAGTCACTTTTGCAAAACCCCAAAAGTGATGTTTTTAACTTAGGAACTGGTCAGGGTTTTTCAGTAAAAGAAGTTATCTCCCATGTAGAAAAAGTAACAGGTAAATCCGTGCCTATAAAGGTTGCCCAGCGGAGGGAAGGGGACCCCTCAATACTTATTGCGGATCCATCCAAAGCTAAGAGGGAGCTCGGGTGGAAAATGAAATATGATTTAACGGACATTATAGAAACTGCTTGGAATTGGCATCTAAAATTGAGAAACGAATTAGACGGATCTAAGGTAATTTAAGAGGGCTAAATACTTATCAACAGTACACTCTATAGAGTATTTTCTTGCAGTTTGCATGGCATTCATAGAAATTTTATTTCTTGTATCCCCACTCATTTTGACAGCTGATATTATCTTATCTGCCATAGCTTCATGATCCCCGACGTTTACCATAAATCCATTATGTCCGTCTATCAGATATTCAGATATGCCCCCAGCGTTTGTTGATATAACTATTCTGCCTGTAGCCATAGCTTGTAAAACCGCGCCCGCTATTCCCTCGGAGAAAGACCCAAATAGAAAAATATCTGCAGCCTGGAGCAACTCATGAACATCATCCCTAAAGCCTAGGCCGATGCATTTGTCCCCCAACCCGAACTTCTTGAAGCTTTCAAGAGCCTCTTCAGAGTCCGTTCCTTTCCCGACGAATAGAATCTTGAATTGCATGTCTTTAATTAGAGATAAAGCCTTTAATATTACTTCTTGACCTTTACGCCAAGGTTGCCAGTTGACAACGTTTATAAAAAGGATTTCATCCTCTGACACACCTAATCTGTTTCTAATCGGTGTTCTCAACTCTGGCATTGGTTTGAACCTGCTCAGGTCTATGCCGCTTTCTATTATCTCGACTTTCTCTGGAGGGAAGGCTTTTCTCTTCAAAACTTCCCCTACCTTCCTTGAAACAGCAACTATCTTGGAGGCTATTCTATACTTTATCTTCCTTGATAAAACCCCGGGCATAAAGCCTGATCTCCTGAGAGCTATTATCTTAGGCTTCCTTTTCAAGAATGGATACACGAGCCATATAAAATCTAGAGCGTGAGAGGAGTGGGCTATTACAAAGTCGTAATTACCTCGATTAATTATGCTCTTAAGCTTAGCAAGATTATAAGGATTTATCCTTGATAATCCACTTTTGTGTACACCATAAAAATGTAAATTAGTTTCCCCTTTCAATCTATTTATCATCTCCAAATGGTTTTCAGCTAAAGCCATCTCGCTATCTATGCCTCTTTTCTTTAAATGTAAAGTTATTAGATAAGCTTGTTCCTTTGTACCACACCATCCCGTTCCATCTATAACGTTTAGGACTTTCATACGGTGGTATAATATTGTTGAAACATCAAATATGCAAGCATTATTTGTTTTCATATCCTCACTTACTGGATTTGCGTGGAGTATTACTGATAGTTTTGTCCTAATATCTTATGTCATTAACATATTGGCTTTTTCATTGTTTGTTTTATTTAGACGGAGAGATGTGCGGTTAAATCTTGTGTGGAAGCTTGATATTCCCATTTTGTTGCTAATCTTATGGAGATTTGTGGTTAATTATATACTGAAAAGTTTAAGCGCAAAAGCTTTTACAAAAAACTTAAAGTTTGTCTTTGATATATCACCTATATTCTTATACAGGGTCGGCTTATGGCGGGATTATTATGATTACGTAATCAAATCTTTTCTACTGACCTTGAGCTTAATCACCGCATTATCATTCTTAGAACTTGCGGGTTTTATAAAGCTTGGATTGTTTAACAACGGAGACCTGCTGGGTTTTCACAGAAACCATATCAAATCCGGATTTATCTGGGGACTTGCAAGCTTGGTTGCTGTTATCCTAGGCTTGAAAGGGAATAAGTATTACCTGCTTTTGTCTGCATTACTGGTTGTGGGTCTGCTCTTGACACATGCAAGGAGCTATTATCTTGGATTCATTGTTGCGGTTTTATTTATATCTCTCCTGGTCTCACTTAAGCACTCTGTGCGTTATATCCTGTACAGTGGATCGATTGTGGTGCTTGCTTTTATATCGATTTTATCGATTGACTCCGTGAGGGATAGATTTGTCAGCATATTCTTGGGATTGAGCACTGACGGTAGCATAATGTGCAGACTTGTCTTTATGAAAGAAGCTATAAAAGCCTTTGCAGCCAATCCTCTAACCGGTATAGGGTATGGCGAATGGCCCAATTATTTTTCCAAGTTAGGTTACAGTTGTCCAGACTACCACGTTCACAACATTTATCTACACGAACTGGTTGAGACTGGAATAGTGGGCTTTGCCCTGCTCAGTTTTTTTGTAATCTACACACTTTTCTTATTGTCAAAGGAATATCTGAGACAAGATAAAGGTGATGAGTACATTCTTATAGGTATATCTGCCCTGGTGCTTTTTGCAACTGGCGGATTGTTTGAGCCTAACCTGGTTAAAACTGTGGTTATGATACCTACCTTCACCCTTGTTGGCATGGCTCTATCGGTTGTAAAATACGAGCAAATATGATCAAATTTGGAACAGATGGCTGGCGGGCGGTAATAGGGGATAAGTTCACCTACGAAAACGTTAGGAAAGTTGCCCGCGCCCACGCTGAGGTTCTCAAAGATAAGGGGCTTAGGAAGGTCCTAATAGGCTACGACTGGAGGTTCTCTTCGGAAAACTTCGCGGAGCAGGTTTACAACGTGTTTGTCTCGGAAGGCCTCGAGGCCAAGCTTACAAGAAACGCCTGTACCACCCCGATGGTCTCCTTCGGTGTGCGGTACATGGGTTTCGATAACGGGGTGATGATAACCGCATCCCACAACCCCCCAGCCTACAACGGTTATAAGATAAAGGAGAGTTTTGGCGGATCAGCCACCCCTGAGTTTGTGGAGGATGTGGAGAAGAGGCTTGCGAAGGTATCTGGGGGACCTCCGCCTTCCACAGAGCCCCAATTTATAGAGGTTGAGGGCGAATACCTCTCTAAGGTAAGAGAGCAGGTAAATCTTGAACTATTTGGAGAGAGAGAATTCAAAGTAGTCCACGACGCGATGTACGGAACATCCTCCGGACTCCTTTCAAGGGTCCTCGAGGGAACAAGGGTACAGGTTCTTAACATCAGGAGCTACAGGGATCCTCTCTTTGGAGGTCACGCCCCGGAGCCGGTAGAGAAGAACCTGAAGCCTTTGATGGAAAAAATAAGGGCCGTGGGGGCAGACCTGGGTGTGGCGAACGATGGAGACGGTGACCGTGTGGCTCTGGTTGACGAGAAGGGAAGCTACGTAAATACGCAGCTAATATACGTAATGCTTCTACTACACCTCATAAAATACAAGAACATGAGGGACGGCATAGTCGTTAAAACTGTATCCACCACATACCTCGCCGACAGGATATGCAGGACCGAGGGGATAGAGCTGAGGGAGGTACCCGTGGGTTTCAAGAACATAAACGAGCTCATACTGAAGGAAAAGGTCATATTCGGCGGAGAGGAGAGCGGCGGCTACGGGATCCCCTCCTTCCTTCCCGAGAGGGACGGGCTCATATCCACTCTCTTTGTTATGGAGGGCCTGATTCTCAAGGATGTCAGTCTCTCCCAGTACGTAGATGAGATATTCAGGGAATACGGGAGTGCTTACTACAAAAGGGTGGACTTTCCCGCTGATAAGAAGGTCAAGGAGAGATTACGTTCCTTGATAGAAGGACCGCCTTCGGCGGTAGGTGGTAGGAAGGTAAGCAAAGTCCTGACCATAGACGGCCTCAAGCTGGTATTTGAGGATGAGAGCTGGCTACTCTTCAGGGCTTCGGGAACCGAACCCCTAATAAGGGTGTATGCGGAGGCCCCCACAGAAGGAGAGCTCAGCGAGCTGATAGAGTCTGGCGTCTCTCTCCTGAGTGTATAATTTTTTAGCTTAAATCCCCCGGAGGTAAGAAGGTTGGCAAACATAGTTGTTACCCCCATGACCTTTGAACCTGTTTACTCTCAGGATGCAGAGATAGTTGAGAGGACAGGGG
>JALWEK010000066.1:0-4181 GCA_027014185.1 Aquificaceae bacterium | reverse complement strand
GATACGATAGGCGACTCCATAGCGGAGGAGCTATCCGTTGAGCTATCGAAGCTCTACCTCGAGGAGTTCGGAGCGATAATGCACCACAACGTAGATAAGGCTCTTCTCGTGGGCGGAGTGGCTAACCCCGAGTTCGGCGGAGGGGAGGTGATCTCACCCATAGAGATCTACCTTGTGGGAAGGGCCCTGAATGAGAGAGATGGCAGGCCCCTGCCGGTGGAGGAGCTCGCCATAGAGGTAGCCAGGAGATGGATAAGGGAAAACGTGAGGAACCTCGACCCCGACAGGCACGTTATAGTTCAGCCGAGGATAAAACCTGGGAGCAAGGATCTTGTGGATCTGTTCCTGAGGTTCCAGCAGAGGGGTGAGGTTCCCCTTGCCAACGACACGTCCTTCGGAGTGGGCTTTGCGCCCCTAGATGACCTGGAGAAGGTAGTCTTCGAAACCGAGCAGTTTCTGAACTCTCCCCAGATTAAGGAAGAACATCCGGAGGTAGGAGAAGACATAAAGGTTATGGGGGTTAGAATAAAGGACAGGATAAGGATTACGATAGCCTGCGCCTTCGTTAGCAGGTATGTGAGCTCCCTTGAAGATTACCTGAGCAAGAAGGAGAGCATCCTTTCAAAGGTCAGAGAGCTCGCCGCCTCACTTACGGACAAGGATGTGGAGGTGTTCCTAAACACTGCAGACGACCCGGAGGGCGGATCGGTTTACATAACGGTTACGGGAACTTCCGCAGAGCAGGGAGACGACGGACAGGTTGGAAGAGGTAACAGGGTGAACGGCCTCATAACCCCATACAGACCTATGAGTCTCGAAGCCGCTGCGGGTAAGAACCCTGTATCACACATAGGTAAGATCTACAACGTGGTTGCAAACCTCATAGCTGATAGAGTCGTCAGTGAGATAGAGGAGGTCGAGGAGGCTTACTGCTACATAGTCTCCCAGATAGGGAAACCTATAAACGAGCCCCAGGTGTGCGATGTGAAGATAAGAACCTCCAGAGATATAGCCGGGTTAAGGGACGAGGTTATGAAGATCGCCCAGCAGGAACTCGACGAAATGCCTAACACCTGGAAAAAGTTCCTCAGCAAGGAGTTCTCGGTAGCCTGAAATCTCCTTGACAGTAGGGACATAACGCTGTTATATTTTTGACTACCTTTTTGGAGGCTTGAATGGGAGAGTACGGGGCTCTTTTTGTCTTCGCTCTGATAGCGGTTACCATCGGTCTTGTCTTCGCCTTCATGAACGACATAATGGGAACCCGTAAGAAGGATCCCCTCGAGGACTACCCCTACGAGTGCGGCGTTCCCCTGTACGATCCCGAGGCTAGGGGAACCTTCAAGCAGGGGTACTACCTTTTAGGGCTCTTGCTCATACTCTTCGACATCGAGGCTGCCTATCTTTTTCCCTGGGCGGTGGTCTTTAAGGAGATCGGCCTCTACGGGCTTATAGAGGCGGCGCTGTTTATATTTATCCTTGCCCTTGGCTTTGTGTATGCCTGGGCCAAGGGAGCGCTCAGGTGGCAGACCTGAAGGAGGTAATGAGCCATGGCTGCTATAAACTCTAACGGCTTTGTAACAACGACGGTGGACGAGCTCCTAAGATGGGGCCGGAGGAACGCCCTCTGGCCCGTTACCATAGGGCTCGCCTGCTGTGCTATAGAGATGATGCACACCGCGGCCTCCAGGTTCGACTTAGACAGGCTCGGGGTCATATTCAGGGCATCCCCCAGGCAGGCGGACGTTCTCATAGTGGCGGGAACCGTTGTGAACAAGGTGGCCCCCATGCTAAAGCTCATCTGGGACCAGATGCCCGACCCCAAGTGGTGCATATCGATGGGAGGCTGCGCATCCGCTGGGGGGCCGTTCCCAACGTACTCTACACTCCAGGGCGTGGACAGGATAATACCCGTGGATGTTTACGTCCCCGGATGTCCTCCTACGCCCCAGGGTCTCATATACGGGATCCTTCAGCTCCAGAAGAAGATAAAGGAGCAGGGCGTCAGGAAGTACGATCAGGCCTTCGAGCAGTTCAGGAAGGATATAGAAAGGGAAGGCCTTTTCGTCCCGCAGGAGATGACTGTCTGAGGAGCTTTCAATGTCTTGGATAAACAGAGCGGCGGTTGACAGACTGAAGCAGGAGTTCAAGGAGGACCTGAGCGTCCAGTGGAGTGAGAACGCGGTCAGCCTAGAGATCTCCCACATAAAGCTAAAAGACTTCTTGAAGCATCTGAAGGAGAAGGAGAGGTTCCTCCACTTCGTGGACATGACCTGCATAGACTTTCCAGAGGACCCGAGAAGATTTCAGGGAGTATATATCCTCTACAACCCCGACGAGAACGAGAGGGTGATAGTCAAGTCCTGGGCAAACAGCAGCAAACTCCCCACGGTTTCAGATCTCTGGCCCGGGGCCAAGTGGGCCGAGCGCGAAGCCTACGATATGTTCGGCGTCGAGTTCGAGGGGCACGAGAACCTAAGACGTATGTTCATGTGGGAGGGCTACGAGCACTTCCCCCTCAGGAAGGACTTTCCCCTCGAAGGCATACCTGAGCAGGAACTTCCCTCTTTGACCGAGGTTCTCCACGGAAGGACCGATCCTCCCTCCCACGATTACGAGGTCCTCCACACGAAGGTTCCCACCTTAGAGGATCTCGAGAGGACGGAGAAGGCCCGCCTGAAGAAAAAAGCCCAGCTCGTTCTCAACTGGGGTCCCTTGCATCCCGGAACTCACGGGACCATATGGTTTCTGTTCGATCTTGAGGGGGAGTTCGTTGAGCAGAGTGACGTGATCCTTGGACAGCTCCACAGGGGTATGGAGAAGCTGGCGGAGAACCTCTACTACTTCCAGTTCCTCCCCTACACCGACAGGATGGACTACATATCCGCTATCTGCAACGAGCTCTCCTACGTTACCGCTGTAGAGAAGCTCCTAAAGGTAGAGGTTCCAGAGAAAGCTCAGTACATAAGAACGATGTTCGCCGAGCTTCAGAGGATAAACTCTCACCTCCTTTGGCTCGGGACGGGAGCTCTGGATCTTGGGGCTCTTACCGTTTTCCTCTACTGTTTCCGTGAGCGTGAGAAGATAATGGACATAATAGAGGGGAACGCCGGCTACAGGCTCACCAGCGCCTTCCTGCGGATAGGGGGAGTCCACTACGATCTTGCCCGGGGAACCCTGGACGTTGTCAAGGCCTTTATAAAAGACTTCCCCAGCAAGCTGAAAGAGTACCACATGCTCCTCACCAGGAACAGGATATGGCTCAGGAGAACGAAAGAAGTTGGAGTGATTACAAGAGAGGACGTTCACGCATACGGGCTTTCTGGTCCCGTGGCGAGAGGCTCTGGAGTCCCATACGACATGAGGAAGCTGGAGCCTTACGCCGCCTACGATGAGGTGGATTTCGACATTCCCGTGGGAGAGGTTGGGGACGTTTACGACAGATATCTGGTCAGGATGGAGGAGATGGCCCAGAGCGTGAGGATAATAGAGCAGTGCGTCGCTAAGCTTGAGAAGATGCCAAAGGACGCCCCCTACCTGAACAAGGACCATCCAGCGGTTATACCTCCCAAAGAGGACGTTTTCATGACCCTGGAGGACATGGTCCAGTCATTCAGGGTTGTGGTTCACGGTGAGAACGCACCTCCCGGCGAGGTTTATTCCTCGGCAGAGAATCCAAGGGGTGAGCTTGGATTTTACATATACTCCAAGGGCGGGAGCAAGCCCTACAGGATGAGGATAAGGTCCGGGGCCCTATATAACCTTTCCATATTCCCCAAGCTCATAAAGGGCAGAACGATAGCGGATGCCATAGCTCTCCTCGGAAGTCTAGATCCAGTGGTGGGGGAGACGGACAGATGAGCATGAAGGAGATCAGCATAACACTTAAAGATGTTTCGGATCTAGGAGGTTCTGAATGAACGAGCTTTTGATCTCGCTGATAATAACGCTGATCAAGATAGGGGTTCTGCTGGGAGTGGCCCTCGGTGTGGGGGCCTATCTAACGTGGTTCGAGAGGAAGCTGGCGGGCCACATACAGGCGAGGCTTGGCCCCACGGTGGTTGGTCCCTTCGGACTGCTCCAGCCCCTTGCGGACGGCCTCAAGCTGATGACCAAGGAGTCCATAATCCCCAAGGGTGCTGACGTTCCCGTTTACTACCTCGCCATAATGATGGCGGTCG